>JAVBRH010000043.1:0-16192 GCA_031548225.1 Apibacter sp. | reverse complement strand
AAATACATTTCATTGTTTTCTAATGGAACACTGGCTCTCATAACAGCCTTACAAACATTAAGGATTACGGGAGAAGTTATTACAACTCCGTATAGTTTTGTAGCCACAACTCATTCATTGTGGTGGAATAATATAAAACCTGTTTTTGTCGATGTAGAACCGGATTATTTAAATATAGATTCCCGAAAAATAGAAGCAGCCATAACACCTCAGACAACAGCCATTCTTCCTGTACATGTTTATGGAAATCCGTGTAATATTGAGGCAATACAGGAAATAGCAGATACTTATGGATTAAAAATCATTTATGATGCTGCTCATGCATTTGGAACTAAAATAAAAAATAAATCTGTGCTAAACTTTGGAGATTTGTCAATTCTAAGTTTCCATGCAACAAAAGTTTACAGTACAATAGAAGGAGGAGCAATCATATCCCATGATGCCAAAACAAAAGATAGAATTGATAAATTGCGAAATTTTGGTTTTGCTGATGAAGTGACTGTAGTAGCCCCTGGAATAAATGCTAAATTAAATGAAATCCAGGCAGCTTATGGATTAGTTCAGTTAAAGTATATTGATAAAATGATAGAAAAACGGAAATTAATTGAATCATTATATAGAAAAATGCTTCAAGGCATTGATGGTATTGGCCTATTGCCCATACCTCCAGAAACAAAAACCCCTAGTTCTTATTTTCCGATTTTAATTGATAAGGAACAATATAAAAAAACAAGAGATGAGTTATATGAATTTTTAAAAACCAAAAACATTTTCGGTCGGAGATATTTTTATCCTCTTATTAGTAATTTCTCTACTTACAGAGGACTAACATCAGCCTCCCAGGCAAATCTGGTTGTAGCTAATAAAGTAGCTGAACAAGTGCTTTGTTTGCCTATGTATTCTGATTTGGAGTTAGAGAATGTGGGAAAAATTTGTAATTTTATAAAAAATGGCTGAAAAAGTAATGGGGAAAATTATTGATAATTTTATATAAAAATGAGTATAGCTATAAAAATAGAAAACATATCAAAATTATACCGGTTAGGGCAGGTCGGAACAGGGACATTGCAACAGGATATAAAAAGATGGTGGTGGAAAATGGCAGGAAAAGGTGATCCTTTTGCCAGAATAGGAGAAACAAATGATAGAACAGCTAAAGGAGCTTCTGAATATGTTTGGGCTTTAAAAGATATTAATTTTGAAGTGAAACAGGGGGAGGTTTTGGGAATTATAGGAAGGAACGGAGCAGGGAAATCAACCCTATTAAAAATATTATCTAAAACTACCTCGCCTACAACAGGATCTATTAAGATAAACGGGAGAATTGCTTCTCTGTTAGAAGTAGGTACCGGGTTTCATCCGGAGCTTACAGGAAAAGAAAACATTTTTTTGAATGGAGCCATTTTGGGAATGACAAAAAAAGAAATTCGTTCAAAATTTGATGAGATTGTAGATTTTTCCGGGGTAGAAAGGTATATTGACACACCGGTTAAAAGATACTCATCAGGAATGTATGTTCGTCTGGCATTTGCAGTAGCAGCACATTTAGAACCTGAAATTTTGGTAGTAGATGAAGTATTGGCCGTGGGAGATGCGGAATTTCAGAAAAAATGTTTGGGAAAAATGAAAGATGTAAGTATAAATGATGGAAGAACTGTATTATTTGTAAGCCATAATATGGCGGCTATAAAACAGTTATGTACTGCAGGAGTAGTTATGCAAAACGGGACATTAGCTTATCAGGGAGGAGCATTGGATTCTGTGGATTATTATCAAAAATCGTCTAATATTTCTTCTTATTTTGAACATGAAGGAGATATTGAAAAAGCTCCAGGAAATGAAAATATCAAAATATTAAAATTCACAACCAATCCGATTAATGGTAATTATTTAACTATTTCTTCGGGTGTGGAATTTGAATTGGTATTTTATAATAATAAGCCTAATATAAGTTTAGATACTACTTTTGAATTAAAAAATTCAGATGAAATACCTATTTTTCATACAGGAGAATTAGTAACAACAGATAAAGACTCTAAACAAGGAATTTATGTAGTGAGAGGGAAAATTCAACCAAATTTACTTAATGCAGGAACATATAAATTTAAATTAATTTTTGGAGAAGAGCAAAGATATCCCTTATACATACAGGATGAAGTGATACAATTTGAAATTGTAAATGAGTCTATAGGAACCAATAGCAGTGTACTTCCGGGTATAATCAGGCCGGATCTGAGTTTTTCAAATAAGTTCGTTGAAATCACGGATGATTTTAAAAGTTAGTAATATGTGCAAAAATCCATAAAAGTATTATGCAAACATTAAGAAATTTGAAATTACCTAAAATAGAAGACCCAAGAGGGAATCTGTCCTTTTTTGAATTTCCAGGCCAAATACCCTTTGAGATAAAAAGGACTTATTGGATTTATGATGTTCCCAATGGAGGAGTAAGAGGAAGTCATGCGTTTAAAAAACAAAATGAATTCATCTTAGCATTATCCGGAAGTTTCGATTTGGTTTTGCATGATGGTAATAAAGAACACATTTTTTCATTAAACAGATCCCATGAAGGAATTTTAGTGTCCAATATGATTTGGCGGGAATTAAGGAATTTTTCAACCAATTCCTTAGCATTAATCGTTTCAGACAGTTATTACGATGAAAATGATTATATTAGAAGTTTTGAAGAGTTTGTGACAATGATCTGATGATGAAAAATACAATATATAATTGCAATATTATAGAATTTAAAAGAATTCATTTCAAGCAGGGAAATTTAAGTGTCGTAGAAAATGGAATTGATGTTCCTTTTGATATAAACAGGATATTTTATTTATATGATATTCCTGGGGGAGAATCGAGAGGAGCCCATGCCCATAAAACATGTCATCAAATACTAATTGCTGCCAGCGGAAGTTTTGAAGTACTTATGGATGATGGAAGAAATAGAAGAATAGTTCAGTTAAACAGGCCTTTTATGGGATTGCACATTCCACCTGGAATATGGGCATCAGAGATAAACTTTTCATCCGGTTCCATCTGTTTAGTGTTAGCATCTCATAAATTTGATGAAAGTGACTATATTAGAGACTATGATGAGTTTAAAAAATATAAAAAATGATTAAAATTCATCCTACAGCGGAAGTTCATACACAACAAATTGGAGAGAACACTCAAGTTTGGCAATATTGTGTAATCCTAAAAAATGCAATTATAGGAAAGAATTGTAATATCAATTTTAATGTGTTTATAGAAAATGACGTAAAAATAGGAGATAACGTTACCATTAAATCAGGAGTTCAGGTTTGGGATGGTGTTACCATAGAAGATGATGTTTTTATAGGGCCTAATGTAACATTTACCAATGATTTAGTTCCCAGATCCAAAATATATCCTGAAAAATTTGAAAAAACACAAATAAAAAAAGGAGCATCTATTGGAGCAAATTCAACCATAATAGCAGGAAACACTATTGGAGAATATGCTTTTGTCGGAGCAGGAAGTGTAGTTACTAAAAATATCCCCCCTTATACTGTTTGGTATGGGAACCCTGCTGTTCAAAAAGGAATCGTCACAAAAGAAGGTAAGATAGGGAAATTATGATAAAATTTTTAGATTTACAAAAAATAAACCTTCAATATCAGGAAGAAATAGAAGAAAAAATGGTTCAGGTTTTTCGTTCAGGCTGGTATTTATTGGGAGAGCAGGTTAAAAATTTTGAAACTAATTTGGCTGCTTATATTGGAGCTAAAAACGCAATAGGTGTAGCTAATGGATTAGATGCCCTCCGGCTGATTTTTAAGGCTTATAAAGAACTGGGGGTGATGGGGCCAGGAGATGAAGTAATAGTTCCGGCAAACACCTATATAGCTTCGGTACTTGCTATTTCCGATAATGACTTAACTCCCATATTTGTAGAACCTGATCCGCAAACTTTTAATATTGATATTTCCAAGATCGAAGAAAAAATCACTTCCAGGACAAAAGCTATTATGATTGTCCATTTGTACGGGCAGGCTGTTTTTTCAGAGGAATTGAAAAAATTAGCACAAAAATATAACTTAAAAATAGTTGAAGACAATGCTCAGGCTATCGGAGCGGAATGGAACGGAGTTAAGACCGGAAATTTAGGAGATGTTGCGGGGTTTAGTTTTTATCCCGGAAAAAACTTAGGCGCTTTAGGAGATGCAGGAGCAGTTACCACTAAAGATGCTATTCTAGGCCAGACAATTCGGGCTTTAGCAAATTATGGATCATCTCAAAAATATATAAATGAAGATCAGGGATTAAATAGCCGGTTAGATGAAATGTACGCAGCTGTGTTAGATATAAAGTTAAAATACATTGACCAGGAAAATCAAAGACGAAGAGAGATTGCAGATTTTTATTTGAAAAATATAGAAAATCCGGAAGTTCAGTTACCCCATATAAAAAATTGCTTAGAAAATAAAAGCCATGTGTGGCATTTATTTGTAATCAGAACTTCTAAACGAAATGAATTGCAGGAATATTTATCCAAAAATGACATTCAAACATTAATTCATTATCCCATACCTCCCCATAAACAAAAAGCCTACGCTGAATATAATTCTCTATCATTTCCCATAACAGAAAGAATTCATGAAGAGGTTTTGAGTTTGCCAATAAGTTCAGTTATAAGAAAAGGGGAAGTTAATCAGGTTTGTGACATAATCTCAAGCTTTAGTAAATGAAAAGAATTCTTATAGTAAACCAAACTTTAATGGTTGGAGGTGGAGAAAAACTATTGTACGAACTAGTAGTTTTTGCCCTCTCACAAGGATACAAGGTTGATGTTTTGATATTGGACAATTTTAGAGAAGAGTATTATGATCAGATTTTAACGGATTTGGGGGCATCTATACATAGGATTCCTTCAAATTGGAGAAAAATGAAAAAAACTTGGTATTTTTTAAAATGGCATATAAGACTCAGATATTTTCTAAAAAATAAATATTCATCAACTATTATTATTAATTTAGACTTTTCTAAAAAAGTATTAAGGTTAATTAGAAAACCTAATAGCATTCATATATGGCATATTTCTAATTTAGCGCAATATAGATTCAATAATAATTTACTTCCATATGACAAAAATATCTTGAAAAATGAAACTTATAACTTATGGTTAATCAATAAATATCAAAAAGAAGAATTAGAGGAACAAGAGGGAGAAATTAAATGTAAAATACATGATTTTAAACTATTTTTAAATAAAAAATGAATATAAATTTATTAACAAGGGTCGCTGTCGATAAAAATTATTTTATGGATTTTGTCGTTGCCTGTTATTTATCAAAAAATAGAGGGTGTACTATTAATGTGAAATTTATAGGCAAAATACACAGCAATGTTATTTTAGAAACTGTAGAAAGGGCTATACAACTGTTAGGATTACAGGATCAAGTTAGATTTACAGGCGCTCCTGTTAAAATTAATGAAATACAAAAAAAAGATGATTATTATTTTAACTTATCGATTGCAGATTTTGTTGGATATTCATCTATAGAAAGCATTGATAATGAACTAAAAACAATGTTTTATAATATTGATGATAATCTACAGAATGTTATCAATACAAAATTCATTTATGTAAATTCATTTCATTCACTTTGTGAAAAGTTAGAATTAATTTACAATAATAGATATGAATATGATCAAATTATAAGACAGGAGAATTTGGAACTAGGAAAAGAATATTTTTTAAATGAAAAAGAGGTAGAAAAATTAAAGGAAATGTTTAAATAAAATAAAGAATAATCTTTAAGCAGATTTCTTTAAAAGTTGTAAATTAAGATTTATTCACAAAATTTGGAAACCGCATTTGGATAAATAATAGTTATAAAAAGTTATGTAATTACATTTATAATGTTTGAAGTCTCAATAGTCATCCCCATATACAAAAAAACACCAAATGATTTTGAAATTATTTCATTAAGACAAGTATTTAAAATATTAGGAAATAAATATAAAATAATTATTGTTTGTCCGGATGGTCTTGATATCTCTTATTATGAAAGTATCGCTGAAAAGTATCCATTAAAAGGGTTACAAGCACAAAGATTTTCCAAATCATATTTTCTGAATATACAATCGTATAATAAACTTATGCTTAGTATAAGCTTTTATGAAAAATTTATCAAATATGATTACATACTTATTTATCAATTAGATTGCTATGTTTTTAGAGATGATTTAGAATATTGGTGTAAACAAGGTTATGATTATATAGGAGCTCCATTCTTAGATTATAAATTTTATAATTTAACTAGGATTAATAAAGTTAAATTTTTAATAAAGCAATTTATAAATAAAAAAATAGGGAGAGAAATCACTTTGGATTCCATTCTTTATAAAGTAGGAAATGGAGGGTTTTCGCTTAGAAGAGTCAATAAATTTTGTAAATTATTAAAATCAGTTTCAGATAAAAGGAAAGAAAGATATATGAGTATACTGTCATCTGATTTACGGAATGAAGATACCTTTTTCACTTATGAAGTAAATAAATATTGTGATAAATTAAAGATACCCAATTATAAAGTTGGATTAAAATTTTCTTTAGACTGGAATCCTCAAATTGGAATAGCAATGAATAAAGGAGAGCCTCCATTTGGCTGCCATGGATGGGATAGGAAATTAGAATTTTGGAAAAAATATATTGATTTATGATGGGTACACAAGTTCAAGCAAAATTAGTTTCAATAATAATTCCGTGTTATAACAGGGCTGATTTGATTGCTGAGACACTGGACTCAATTATTAATCAAACCTATTCCAATTGGGAATGTATTATTGTTGATGACCGAAGTACGGACAATTTTATGGAAGTTATAATTCCCTATACTCAAAAAGATTCCAGATTTCAACTCCATCACAGGCCTAAAGATTATCCTAAAGGAGCAAATGCATGCAGGAATATAGGACTGACGCTCATTAAAGGAGAATATGTTATATTTTTTGATAGTGATGATCTTATGGTTGAAGAACACATTAAGACAAAGGTTGAGACAATAGAATCCGGAGATTATAACTTTATAGTAGCTAAATCAAAATATTTCAATAATCCGGACAATATAAATCCAATGAATTATCGAGAATTAGGAAACATTCCTATTACAGCTACAAATTTTATCACAAAAAAAATTAATTGGATAACTTTTGATCTAATAATAAAAACAAAAACAGCAAAAAAAATAAGATTCACAGAAAAAAATCAATCGGCAGAAGAATATAATTATTTTGTAAAATTACTTTTAAAAACCAATAAAGCAATTAGTATTGATAAGTATTTGACCTTAAGAAGATTTCATGCTAATTCATATCAGGGAAATCTAATTAAAAGCAGATTGGAAAAACTAAAAAATACATTTTATTATTATTGGGACACTTATCAGGAAACCTATAAAGAAGCTGACAAGGAATCCAGATCGTTTTTGTTACATAAGTCTTTAGATGCACTATATAAATTATCAGGGAATGAAGTAGATATTAACAAAAAATTTTTCTTAAAAACATTGGTTAGAGAAAAAGGAATTTTAAAAGGTTTGAAAAATTACGTTGAACTCAATTATGCAAATAAAATATGATCAAACCACTTACTTCATTACGATTTTTCTTTGCCTGGTTTGTTTTTACCTCTCATATATCTTTTGTTTCTACAGATAGTGAAATATATAATTGGCTACAAAGGAATGTATTTTTTGAGGGATATCTGGGAGTAAGTTTTTTTTTCATTCTTAGCGGGTTTGTTTTAGCCCATAGTTATAAGAAAAAAATAGAAACTCAGACAGTATCAAAAAGAAAATTTTGGATAGCCCGGTTTGCAAGAATATATCCTTTACATTTTCTAACGTTAATAATAATTACTCCCTATATATTGGTGACTTCAGGATTCAGTGTTATTAAATTTATTACTAATTTATTTTTGATTCAAAGTTTCATACCTATACAAGACTTTTTTTATTCATTTAATTCGCCTTCCTGGAGTATTTCTGATGAAATGTTTTTTTATTTATTATTTCCATTCTACATTATAATTTTTAATAAATATACTTGGATAAAATATCTTTTTCCGTGTATAATACTATTCTTCTTTTATATAATACCAGTAAGCCATCACAAATTTTTTTTCTATATAAATCCTGTCTTACGATCATTTGATTTTATTTTAGGAATATTATTGTGTTTCTCATTCCATAACCAGAGGTTTAAAAAATTATTTAACACTTATTTGTTAGCATCTATAGTGGAATTTTCTTGTATAATCTTGTTTTTAGTATTTTTCATATTTCATAATTTTATACACAGAAGCCTTCGGTTTTCCATTTATTATTGGATTCCTATGTGCTTTATTATTTATACATTTGCTTATCAAAAAGGGATTATCTCTAAAATTCTATCAAACAAGTGGTTAGTGTTATTGGGGGAAATTAGTTTTGCTTTTTATATGTTTCATTATGTAGTTATACTCTATACTGTTTGGATAAAGGAGATATATTTTAAAAATATTTCAGATTTTATTGTTGTTATATTCATTTTTACATTGACGCTTATTATTAGTTATTTATCATTTATGTATTATGAGAAACCTTTAAATAAGTGGATAAAAAATAAACTTGATAAAAAAAATGATTCCTAGAATAATACATTATTGCTGGTTTGGCGGTAATCCTAAACCTCAATCTTTCAATGTTTGTTTAGAAAGTTGGAAAAAATATCTTCCGGATTATGAAATTAAAGAGTGGAACGAAACCAATTTTAGTATGGAAAGCTGCCCTTATGTAAAAAAAGCAGCAGAACAAAAAAAATGGGCATTTGTTTCTGATTATGCAAGAGCATTGGCTCTGTTTAAAGAAGGAGGTATTTATTTGGACATTGATGTGGAAGTAAAACTGCCATTAGATGAATTTTTACAACATAGAGCCTTTTCAGGTTTTGAGATCAAAGGATCTCCATTTACTGCTCTCTGGGGTACAGAACCCAATCATCCATGGCCTCAAAAAGTTTTAGACTTCTACCATCAGAAAAAAGATTTTGATTTAACAACCAATACTGTATTTGTTTCGGATTTGTTAGTTGCTCAATATAAAATTGATCCGAATAAAGATGAATATCAAGAATTAGAAGATGGTATTGTCATCTATCCATCTACTTATTTTTGCTTAGAGCTCCCCAAAAACTATGCAACTCATCACTTTATAGGAACCTGGCATGAAAGAGATACTCCCAATCCTTTCAAAGACTATGTACATGCATATTATAAACTGGAACAACTAGTAAAAATAAAAAATGGAAAAAAAGAGATTCATAATGTAATTCATAATCAAAAGATGATAAATTCGGATGATATTCTAAAGCAATTTCCATTGAGAATGTTAATAAAACATACAATAAAAAGAATTATATCTAACTTTTAAAATAGAAAGATTATGATAGCGATTGTCTATGGGACACGTCCTGAATTTTTGAAACTATTTCCCCTGATCCATTTATGTAGAGAACAGAATGTTCAGGCAATAGTAATTAATACGGGGCAGCATGATAAATTGTTGAGCAAGATGGAAGAGCAATTTAAAATAGTTCCGGATGTTAATCTATCCGTTCAGTCGATACACCTTTCCAATTCCAGGCTTTTAGCCAAGCTGATAAACGACTTATCGGTCGTATTCCAAGAAAACAATATAACCAAAGTAATAGCACAAGGAGATACTTTTACAGTATTGGCGTCTTCCATGGTGTCATTTGTTGAAAAAATAAAGTTTTATCACATTGAAGCAGGATTGAGAACATCCAATATAAATTTACCGTTTCCTGAAGAATACAATAGAAGAGTCATATCGCTCGGAACAGCAAAGCATTTTGCTCCTACTCAGCGTGCAGTTGATAATTTATTAAAAGAATCCATTCCTGAAGATCAGATCGTTCTATCAGGAAATACTATTGTAGATATGATAGATTATGTTTTGGATAGAGAAAATATAACTATTAAATATGATGATATAGTATTTATAACGGCACACAGACGAGAGAATATAGGCAGACCGCTGGAAAATATAGGAGAGGCCATTAAAGAATTAGCGATAGAAAATCCGAAAATAAAATTTATCTGGAGTTTACACCCCAATCCCAATACGCGGAAAATCATTTCAGAAGTTTTTAAATCAGTGCCTGAGAATATTGAGTTTAAAGAACCTATGGAATATTTAGAAACAGTAGAAATAATGGCTAAAACCAAATTAATTATTACGGACTCTGGAGGAATACAGGAAGAAGCACCAAGCTTACACAAAAAAGTCATTATTTTAAGAACGGAAACTGAACGTCCGGAAGTGTTAGAATGTAATTGTGGAGTTTTAACTGGTACTGATAAAGAAAATATTAAACAGATTTACTATACTTTAATCAATGGGAATTATAAATTTGAGAATATGAAAAATCCATTTGGAGATGGTAGAGCGAGTGAGTATATTTTAAAAGAAGTTTTAAAAGATTAAAACTAAAACATAAATAAGGTGTAATAGCTAAGACTTGATCTGACAGTTGGGTAGTTAATAAAAACTGTCAGTTGTTACCAGCTAATATAACTAAATATCTTCATAGTCAAAATTATTTTCTATTTTGTTGATGTTTTCCAATTCAAAGGGGAAGAAATTACTTTGATCATTCTCTTTATCAATAAGTTCCAATAATTTTTCTTGGGGCCAGATATTTACTCTGCAGAAAGGTTTCCATAGGAGTTTTTCCAAAGCAGTATTTCCCTGAATGAATTCTCTGCTGGTTATAATAATTTATCCATTTATCTAAATCAATCTGTAATTCATCAATACTCTTGTAGACTTTTTTTCTAAATGCAATAGCATAAAACTCGTTCTGAATGGTTCTATGGAAACGTTCACATATTCCATTGGTCTGGGGGCTTTTGGCTTTAGTTCTGCTATGGTCTATATCTTCTATAGCTAAATAAAGCTGATATTCATGCTGTTCTCTTGCTCCGCAATATTCAGTTCCCCTGTCTGTAAATATTCTAAGCAAACGAAGCTCATGCTGTTCAAAGAAAGGAACTACTTGATCATTGAGAAGATCTGCTGCTACCAAAGCATTTTTCCTGTCGTAGAGTTTGACAAAGACTACTTTGGAATAAGTATCTATAAAAGTCTGTTGGTAAATGTGGCCGACTCCCTTGATATTTCCTACATAATAAGTATCCTGAGCTCCTAAATAGCAAGGATGATGGGTTTCTATTTCTCCTATAGCTTTTTTCTGCTCTTTGGCTCTCTCTAAAGCTGATAGTTGGGATTCTGTAAGTAGTATTCCTTCTTGGGCTGATTTCGTTTCTAAAGCTTTTAATCTATGCTTGAATGTATGTAAATCATGTCTAAGCCAGATACTTCTTACCCCGCCTGGAGAAACTATCCAGCCTTTCTTCTTTAATTCATTACTTACCCGCAACTGACCTAAAGCTGGATTCTCTAATGCCAACTCTACTACTGCTTTTTCTATTTCCTGACTTACCCTATTTTTTATTACAGGCTTTCTTCTGGATATTTCCTGTAAAGCCAGTTCTCCTCCTTGTTCATACAGTTCCTTAAAACGATAGAAACTATCTCGGCTGTAGCCCATAACTTTACAAGCTTTTGATACATTGCCTAAATGTTGAGCTAATTCTAATACTCCTAATTTGTTTTTGATGATTTTTTCTTGTGTGGTCATAATACTTAATCTATTTTTAAAGTTACTTGTTTTATCGTAACTGTCAGATTAAGTCTTCACTATCTCAATTAAGGGGTTCTAGTTTTTAGTCGTTTCTACTACATCAAATAAAAAATTATCCTCTTTCAAATCTCCATTTAAAAAGTCTGTAGCCCAGACTAGTGGGCAGATTTTGAAACAGATTTTTTTTCTTGATTTCTTTAGAATAGAAAGAAGAAAAATAGTCTGAAACAGATAGGGAAGGAGCCTTTTTCAAACGGGAATAATTTTGTCTCCAGTAATCCGGCTCGTTTCTCATGGATTTCCACTGCATCATTAAAGTAAGTTCTTTAAATCCAATAATATGATTCAGGATAAACTTTTTCCGTTGTTCGGATTCTTCATTATATGCTTTAGTAAAATATTCAACGATGGTCTGATGATTCTCAAAATTTATTTTCTTCTTATTAAAAACGATAGACTCCCCATGAAGGTAGTACCAATAAGTGAATTCATTCAAGAAAGCAATACTGTCCAACTTTAAAGCAGTATGAAACGACCATAATTCATCTTGGGAAAACAAACCTTCTACAAAATAAATTTCATTTTTTCTGAAAAAATCAACTTTAAAAAGCTTATTCCATCCGCTAACAGCCCATTCTCCCCAACAAAAATGTTCTAATATAGTATCTTTTCCAGTTAAATAGCTCAATTCTTTCCTGAACTCAAAAATAGGATACTGAGTGTTGTGGAAAGTATCCATAGCCATAGCTTTCCCGATAGTTAAGGTAGCATTGGTTTCTTTCGCTCTATTATAAAGCTTTTCTATACAATCTTCCGTTATTGTATCATCAGAATCTAAAAAAAAGAGATATTCACCTCTGGCATTATCAATTCCGGTATTCCTTACAATAGATAAGCCTCGGTTTCTCTCATGTTCAATAATTCGTATCTTTTCCGGATATTGGGACTGCACTCGTTTAATAACCTCCAGGCTATTGTCCTTCCCTCTATCATCTACCAGCAGGATTTCAATATTAGGATAGGTTTGATTCAATACAGAATCAATACTTCGTTCAACATACTTTTCACAGTTGTAAACAGGAATAGAAACGGTTATTAAAGGGTATGACATATGAAGAATTTTATAATCGGGAATCTACAATACTTCTGTCCAGAAAAGATTTACAATCATAAATAAGAGAATTGTCTTTAAGATAATCTTTTATAGGAATGTCTTTAAATTCTTTGTGAGGAACAGCAAGAATTATGGCATCGAATTTTTTGGAAGAAGAAATATGACTGCATATTTCCAATCCATATTCATGTTGTACTTTTTTAGGATCAGCCAAAGGATCACAAATGGAAATATTGACATCATATTCTTTCAAGGATTTGACAATATCCACAACTTTTGTATTCCGTACATCCGGGCAATTTTCCTTGAAAGTAATTCCTAAAATAAGAATAGAAGAATTCGGAATAACAATATTTTTCTTTATCATTAATTTTATTACTTCTGAAGCAATATAAGGAGCCATGGAATCATTTAATCGTCTTCCTGTCATGATAAATTCAGGATAATACCCCGATTTCATTGCTTTTTGTATCAGATAATGAGAAACGACCCCAATACAATGTCCCCCAACCAGTCCCGGTTTAAAAGGAAGAAAATTCCATTTAGTTCCAGCAGCTTCCAGAGCCTCAGTAGTGTCAATATTCATCAAATTGAATATTTTAGCCAACTCATTCACAAAAGCAATATTAATATCCCGTTGGGCATTTTCAATCACCTTTGCCGATTCCGCTACTTTTATGCTGCTAGTTTTATAAGTTCCGGCTGTGATGATAGAGCTGTAAAGGCAATCTACATATTCCGCAACTTCAAGAGTAGAGCCAGAAGTAACTTTCTTTATATGAGTAAGGGTATTAACCTTATCTCCCGGATTTATTCTCTCCGGGGAATATCCGGCATAAAAATCTTTATTGTAGGTCAGTCCTGATACTTTTTCAATAATGGGAACACATTCTTCTTCTGTACATCCCGGATAAGTAGTAGATTCATAAATAACAATATTCCCCTTTTCAATTACTTTCCCCACCATAGTACTGGCAGAAATTAAAGAAGTAAGGTCTGGGCAATTGATAGAGTCAACTGGGGTAGGAACGGTAACAATATAGATGTTTGAGTTTTTTATATTCTCTATATCATTGGTAGGGAAAAAACCGTTTCTGTTTTCAAGTTCTTTAGCAGATTTCACCAAAACACGAGAAATTTCCCCTACAGATACTTCTTGCGTTATATCTTGAAAATCATTCAATTGCGAGATTCTTTCTGGGGAAATATCAAATCCTACCACTTTGTATTTCTTTGCAAATTCCAAAGCTAATGGAATGCCTACATACCCAAGCCCTATGATAGTTATTCTCACATTATCAGGTGAAAAAATCATTTAAATATGATAAAAAAGTTTATACCAGTCTATAAAGTTTTTAATCCCCTCCTTCACAGAAACACAGGGTTGGTAATTCATGTCTTCAACCAAATCCGAAACATCTGCAAAAGTGGCCGGAACATCTCCGGGTTGGATAGGTAATAAATTCTTAGTCGCTTTTTTACCCAGTTCTTCCTCAATAGTTTCAATAAACTGCATTAACTCTACCGGTTTACTATTTCCTATATTATAGACTTTATAAGGTGCAATGGAAGAAGAAGGATCCGGATTTTTAGAATTCCAATTCTTATTTCCTGTCGGAGGATTATCATTTACTTTTATGATCCCTTGAACAATATCGGATATATAGGTAAAATCCCGTTGCATTTTTCCGTAATTATAAACATCAATAGGCCTATTTTCTATGATAGATTTTGTGAAAATAAAAAAAGCCATGTCAGGTCTTCCCCATGGGCCATATACCGTAAAAAAACGTAATCCTGTAGTGGGAATATCAAACAAATGACTATACGTATGCGCCATCAATTCATTACTTTTTTTACTCGCAGCATATAAGCTTACCGGATGATCTACATTGTCTTTAGTAGAAAAAGGCTGTTTGTCGTTTAATCCGTAAACACTGGAGCTGCTTGCATAAGTAAGATGTTTAATTTGATGATGCCGGCAACATTCCAGTATATTCAAAAAACCTACAATATTGGAATCAATATAGGCTTGTGGATTTACCAATGAATACCGTACTCCGGCCTGAGCAGCAAGGTGGATAACCTGATCGAATTTTTCCTGTACAAATAGTTTTTCCAGATTTTCTTTGTCTTCCAGATTTAATTTTATAAATGAAAGAGAAGGATGTTTAGAGCTTTTAATAAGTTGGTTGTAGTGTATTTCTGATTCTAAAAAACCAGAACTTTCCAACCGTCCATATTTTAAATTAACATCATAATAATCATTGATGTTATCCAGTCCCACTATTTCTTCTCCTCTTTTGATCAGAGTCTCTACAAGATGGTATCCGATAAATCCGGCTGTTCCAGTGATGAGGATTTTCATTGGGTTAAATAATTATAATAAGTATTTAAAGATACAAAGATAAGGTTATTATTAATAATTTTTTTGAAAAGAAGAAATTTCTATATGGCTAATAAACTTCAGCCCTAAAAAATAAAAATAAACTATGGAAACTATATTAGTTTATTTAGTTTCTTTCGCCAAAAAGTTTAGTTCCAATACGAATCATAGTACTTCCATGTTCAATAGCAATGGGGTAATCATCAGACATCCCCATGGAAAGAGTAGTGAAGTTGAATTCTTTCTGATATTGGTGATAAAATTTTTGAAGTGAAGAAAATTCTTCTACTACCTGAGTTTGATTGTCTGTAAAAGAAGCCATACCCATCAATCCGTTTATGGAAACATGAGGAAGTTTTCCCGATTTTTTTTTGTTCAGGAGTAACAAAGCTTCTTGAAAGGATAAACCATATTTGGTGTCTTCCTGTGCAATTTTCACCTGTAATAAAACTGGAATTACCCGATTATTTTTTACCGCTTCTTTTTCGATAGCTTCCAGTAGTTCTTCACTATCAACAGAATGAATCAAGTGTACAAAAGGAGCAATATATTTTACTTTATTCTTTTGTAAATGCCCTATTTGATGCCATCGGATATCTTGAGGTAAAACATTTTGTTTCTGGATAAGTTCCTGAACTTTGTTTTCTCCAAAATCTTTTTGCCCGGCTTCATACATTTCTCTGATTTCTTCCACAGTCCGGGTTTTCGAAACAGCAAACAAAACAATACTTTCAGGAAGTGTTTTCAAGGTATTTTTTAAAGATTCAGATAGAGTCATTCCATGATAAAATTTAGAAAAATATAGAAAGTATGAGGTTAAAATGAATGACAAAAATAATAATTATTAATTTAAATTCTAAGTCATAAATAAGATTTGTCTGGCAATATTTTTATATTTGTAAAGAGCATTTAAGCTAAATTAACATATCATGGATGATAAAAAGTTAGATAAATGGTTTAAG
>JAVBRH010000173.1:0-9906 GCA_031548225.1 Apibacter sp. | reverse complement strand
TTATTTTCAATCATATTTTTAAACCCTTTGATTACTTCAAAGTCCATTCCTTCAACATCAATTTTTAAAAAATTCACATGTTGTAAATTATTTTCTTCACAAAATTCATCCCCTGTATGGATGTTGACTGTTTTTTCAACGGGGGTAATATTTAGCCCGGTGATATTCTCATATTTGGTTGAGAGATAGTTGTTTTTAGGGAAATACTTAAATGTAACTTGGCCTTTCTCACTTCCTAATCCTATATTGAAATAATGGATATCAGTATAATCTTTTGTAAATTCTTTACATTTTTCCAGAGTTTCATCTATAGCTTCAATAGCATAAATTACTGCTTTAGGATTGTAAACTTTGTAAATTTTTGTATTGGTGCCAGTATTAGCTCCACAATCAATGACAGTATCAAAGTTATGTTTAGCCAGCCTTTTGAATAGTAGATTTTCGCCATTGGAGGAAGAATCATAACTTACATTTTTACCGGCATAAACAAAATATTGGGAAAGTTGGAGTATAAATTTAACAGGTTGTCTTTTTCTATTAGCAGAAAGAAACTTTACAATTTTATTTCTCCTTGATGTGGAGATCAATTGTTGAAGGGACTTAGCCATTTGATGTTTGAAAATTTTTGCGAAGGTAAGATTTTAAATTTCGAAAAAAAAATCTATTAGTTTGTTTTTTAGTATTTATTTTGTTTGTTAGCTTGAAATAGTTGTCCTTAAATAGACAGAGAAAAGAAAGATATTAAAAAAGCAATAGAGTTACTAGTTCAAATAAAGAAGTATTTCAAAACCATAGGAATAAAATCACTCCACTTTCTTTTTATTTTTAGCCAGCATAATAATAGAGATCAGTCCCATAAAAATCATAATAACCATTTGTAGTCCATGGGATAGAAGGGCATAGGAATAACCTATATCTTTTCCTTCATGGGCAGGTTTTCCCATGCTTAAAAATAGGGCGGAAAATCCGATCATCATAGCACCATGATAGGCTCCAATTCCTCCGGAAGCAGGAACCATCATGCCCAGAGTTCCTACAGCCAGTATGTAAAATCCGGTTTGTATAGGAATAAAAGAAGTTTCGGGGAGAGCAAAGACCACAAAATAAGCAGCAAAAAAATAACAAGTCCATATTCCGAAAGAAAGCAGAATAAATTTTCCTCTTTGCTTTAATTTAAGAACAGATAAAAGTCCTACAAAGATTCCTTTTAGAAGCAGACGAATTTTTTTTATAAAAGTAAACTCTACTAATTTTTTCCGGAAAATGAAGAATATAATCCCTGATAAAATAAGAAGACCAAGGATAATATAATATAAAGTATAACTTTTTTCTTCGGTTGGCTGATCATTTTTTCCTAATAAGTCAAAAAAAGAAAGAATAGAAGAATAATTGAATAAAGTAGCCAATAGAAGAAAAAGTATCATAAAACACAGATCTATGATTCTTTCTGTGACTATGGTTCCGAAGGAATTGGAAAAAGGTACGTCTTCTACGGTTTGAAGTGCAGTAGCTCTTCCAATTTCACCCATTCTTGGGATTCCCAGGTTTAGAAAGTATCCGAAGGAAAGCGCCCAAAGAGAATTGGAATTACTGATTTTGTATCCCATAGGTTCTAATAAAAGATTCCATCGTAAAGCCCTGATCCAGTATGCAGCAATGCCAAAAATAGCAGAAACTCCCATCCAGATATAATTGGCTCTTTTAAAGGCAGAAACAGTTTTTTCCATGAAATCGTCCCCCAGACTTCGGGATACCAGATACATAAGCCCTCCGGCAACAAGCAGGGAAATAATAACGGTAAGAATGTTCTTTAGCCTTTTTGTCACGATAAACTCCTGTTCAAATTAATCAAGACGGTTGGTTTTTTCATTAGGGAAGATAATGGTAGGGCGGAATGTTTTGGCTTCTTCCGGCTCCATTAAGGCGTAGGCAATAATAATAACAATATCTCCTTTTTGTACTTTTCGGGCGGCCGGGCCGTTAAGAGTAATTTCACCGGATCCTCGGGTTCCGGTAATGATATAAGTTTCAAACCTTTCTCCGTTATTGATATTCACAATGCTCACTTTCTCCCCAGGAATCATTCCTGCAGCTTCAATCAGATCTTCATCAATAGTGATGCTTCCTATATAATTCAATTCAGCACCAGTTATGGTTACTCTATGGATTTTTGATTTTAAAACTTCAATAAACATTTTTTAATTTTTGTTTTTGAACGGCAAAGATACGATTTTTTAATTTTATTTTATTTGAATATTGTCGATTAACCGTACATCAACGGCATAAGCAGCAACAAAAGCCCGGTAGTGTTTATTTTCCTCAAATTTTTCAGGAGTTTGGAGGGTTTCTTCTTCTGCTATGGAAAAATATTCCAGTTTCATATCAGAATGAACATATAGTTGTTCTATTTTATGGATGATTTGTTTGGGAGAATATTGGCCGGATAATTCTTTAGCCTTCATTAAGGTTTGGTATATAAATAAGGATTTTTCCTTAAATTCAGGGCTTAATCTCATATTTCTTGAACTCATAGCCAATCCGCTTTCTTCCCTTACAGTAGGAATCCCTATAATTTCAACAGGTAATTTTTCCTCCTTTACCATTTGCCGGATAATCTGCAATTGTTGAAAATCTTTTTCACCAAAATAGGCTTTAGTGGGCTGAACCTGCAGGAAAAGTCTTTTTACTACAGTTGCTACCCCCTGAAAATGACCCGGCCTGAAACTACCTTCCATTACAGTATCCAGTCCCTCCAGATTAATTGTGTCATTTTCCAGTCCCTGAGGATACAGATCTCCCACCTTGGGAAGATAAACAGCATCGCAACCGGCAGATTCTAATTTTTTTATGTCGATTTCTTCTGTCCTCGGATATTTTTCCAGGTCCTGGGTATTATTAAACTGGGTAGGGTTAACAAAAATACTGCATAAAGTATATTGGTTTTCCTCAATGGATTTTTTTATAAGGGAAAGATGCCCTTCATGTAAAGCTCCCATTGTGGGAACAAAACCGAGAGTCAGTCTTTTAGACTTAATAGATTCTACAAAGTCGGCTACCTCAGCTCTGCTGTTTAATACTAACATAGTTTCTGCGATTAATGATAGATGTCATACTTTTAAGATGCAAACTTACTACATTTCATTAATTTTTTGTAACTTTGCATTAATTTTAGTAATTACCTTTAATCAGTTATCAATTGATCAAATGAGTTCAAAAAGAATACTTCACGTAACTTCTGAATTAGTTCCCTACTTTAATGAAAATCCCATTTCATCAGGAGTGTACAATTTAGCCAAACAGATGTTTGCACAGGGAAATGATGTACGAATTTTTATGCCAAGATGCGGCCTGATAAATGAAAGACGGTTTCAGCTTCATGAGGTAATCCGGTTATCAGGAATGAATCTGATTATTAATGATCTGGATCAGCCTTTGGTAATAAAAGTAGCCTCTTTGCCGGGAGAACGGATGCAAGTGTATTTCATAGAAAATCAGGAATATTTTAAAAGGAAAGCCCCTTATCAGGATGAAACCAATAACTGGTTTGAAGATAATGACGAAAGATCTGTTTTCTTTACCAAAGGAGTTTTGGAAACCATCAAAAAATTAAACTGGGTTCCGGATGTCATTCATGTGCACGGGTGGATGTCCAGTTTCTTGCCTATATATTTGAAAACAAATTATAGCAATGATGCTTTCTTTAGCGATATAAAAATAATAACTTCTATTTATAATCAGGGAGATGGAGGAATGTTCAGCAAAAATCTAAGAGATATTCTTGAATTTGATAATATTAATACGGACAAACTTCCACATCTGACAGATAATTCTTATATCAGTATTATCAAACAGGCTATGGAGGACTCAGATGCAGTTGTAAAAGGAGAAGAAACCTTGTTGGATGATCTGGAGAACTTATTTGGCCTATTGAGCAATCCGAAATTTGATTTTCTTCAAAATGAAAATGTCGAAGAAATTTATCAAGGGACAAAAGAAATAAATATTCAAGAATAGAATATATGAAAATAGTTAAATGTGGATTAAAGTTATTGATAGCAGGTTTTATATCAATAACTTTTTTATTAAGTTGTGAAAAAGACGGAACAGATATCGGTTCCGATCTCATTCCGGATAAATCCAGGGGGAACACAACTTATGTTGACCTGATAGCCTATAATGTATCGAACAATGATACTATCAGGGCAGATTATGCTACGTTAAAAAATGGTTTGGTAGGAGTTTACGAAGATAATGTTTTCGGAAAATCCCAGGCCTCTTTTGATACACAGATCAGGTTAAGTGCTTCCGATGAAATTCAGGGAACTGTTCAGGAAGTGGATTCGGTAGTACTGGCTATTTATCCGGTCTATAACTCATCCATATCAACAGTAAAGAAAGTTACCCTTTCCAATGGTAATATTCGCTATACCACTAAGTATCCTTTAGCCTCTACAGCTTGTTTAGGTAACAAGGGAACCACTATGGGGATAAATGTTAACAGAATTGATACATATCTGGAAACGACCGCATCTCAGTTTTATTCCAATAAGTCCATTACTGTGACAGATTTGCTGGGAACAGTAACTATCGGAGATTCGGCTACCAGTGTAGTGGTAAAAACAGCTGATGGATCCGTTGTTTCGGGCTCTACTACTCCGGGATATCGGATTAAACTGGATGCCAATTATTTTAAACAAAACTTTTTTAATAAGAAAGGAAGTGCAGAGTTAAGTGATAACTCACAGTTTGTCCAGTATTTTAAAGGAATCAGAATATCTCCTTCCAGTGATGTATCCTCATTTATGTTTAATTTTCCTAAACAGACCATGACATTAGTGGCTTATTACCGGTATAAAAACAATGCAGGTGATACCAGTTATACCTCAACCAGTTACAAATTTACCATGGGTTCTTCGGATAATTCAGTAGTGGGAGAGTATAATTTTTATAATAGAAGTACGGCCAGCAGCCAGTTTAAACAACAAGTTCAAAGCCCGGATAAAACCTCAGGAGAATCCCAATTATTTTTACAGGGAATGGGAGGTCCTTCCATTAACATAAAATTGGATGACACGCAAATGGAAGCTATTAGAGATTCTGTCCAAAATAAAGGATGGGCAGTTGTGGGAGCAAAACTGAATTTTTATTTAGCCGAGGATGCTGTTTCTAAGCCCGATTATATTTATGGATATGATTTAACGAAGAAGTCATTTCTTCCGGATTTAACAAGTTCCGGATATTCATTCAATCCGGTGTATGACTTCTCAAAAAATCCGGGATATTACACTTTGAATATTACACAATATGTTAAAAATATAGTAGAAAAAAATGCCTCAAATGATGAAATACTGGTAGGAATGGGCAATTTTTCAACAAATTCTTCAGGGGCATATATCGGATATTACCGGACTTCAAGAGCTTATCAGCCTTTCAGATTGATTTTTTACGGAAACAAAGCTGTAGATGATAAGAAATTAAGGCTGGAAATTACCTATGGAAAAAATTAGAGTATTTAGGTGGGTATTTTTAGTATTATAGAGTTTTAAACATTTTTTTATTATGTGTGGAATAACCGGATATATCGGGCATAAAGAAGCCTATCCTATTATTATAAATGGATTGAAGCGTTTGGAATACAGAGGGTATGACAGTGCGGGAATTATATTAAACGAAAATGAAACTTTTGAACTTCGGAAAACGAAAGGAAAAGTTTCAGACCTGGAAGAAAAGTGTGAAGATTTATTATCGAAGGCAACAGTGGGGATGGGGCATACAAGATGGGCCACCCACGGTGTGCCGAGTGATACCAATTCGCATCCGCATTTGTCCAATAACGGAAAAATAGCACTTATCCACAATGGGATCATAGAAAACTATGATACATTGAAAATCATGCTTGCATCCAAAGGGTTTACATTTAAAAGTGAGACTGATACAGAAGTATTGGTAAACCTGATTCAATATCTGCAGGATACCCAAAAGGTAAACCTTGCAACAGCAGTGAGATTTGCTTTAAACGAAGTGGTGGGGGCTTATGCTATTGCCGTAATGGAGGTAGATCAGCCACAGGAAATTGTGGTTGCCCGATTGAGCAGTCCGCTGGCCATAGGAATTGGAGATAATGAATACTTTATTGCTTCCGATGCCTCTCCTTTCATTGAGTTCACTAAAGAAGCAGTCTACCTGGAAGACGGAGAGATGGCTACTATTAGTCTGGATGGAGTGAACGTTTATAAAATAAAGGACAATACCAAGGTAAACCCGATTATCCAGGAATTAAAATTGAATCTGGAAGAAATAGAGAAAGGAGGGTATGAACATTTCATGTTAAAAGAAATTCATGAACAGCCTAAATCCATCATGGATACTATGAGAGGGCGTTTGTTAGTGGAGGAAGGAGTTATTCAGATGGCAGGTATTTGGGATTATCAGGAGAAATTTATGCATGCAGAAAGAATTATTATTATATCATGTGGTACTTCCTGGCATGCAGGACTGGTAGGCGAATATTTAATTGAAGATTTAGCAAGAATTCCGGTAGAAGTGGAATATGCTTCGGAATTTAGATATAGAAATCCTATCATTACAGATAAAGATGTAGTAATTGCAATTTCCCAATCTGGTGAAACGGCAGATACATTAGCGGCATTAAAACTGGCTAAAGAAAGAGGAGCTTTTATTTACGGAATTTGTAACGTAGTGGATTCTTCCATTGCACGTCTGACGGATGCAGGATCTTATACTCACGCAGGGCCGGAAATAGGAGTTGCTTCCACCAAAGCATTTACAGCTCAATTGGCAATTCTTTCTATGATTGCTATTAAACTGGCAAAGCATAGAGGAACCATCAGTAAAGAAAAATTTAACTCTTTAGTTACTGAATTGGAAACCATTCCGTCTAAAGTAGAGGAAGTAATTAAAAATACGGAAGCTAAAACGAAAAAGATAGCTGAGCTTTATGCAGGATCCGGTAATTTTTTATACTTAGGAAGAGGATATAATTATCCTGTTGCATTGGAGGGGGCTTTAAAATTAAAGGAAATATCTTACATTCATGCAGAAGGTTATCCGGCAGCAGAAATGAAGCACGGACCCATTGCCCTGATTGATGAAAATATGCCGGTGGTGGTAATAGCTCCTAAAACCGAATATTACGATAAAATTGTGAGTAACATACAGGAAATCAACTCAAGAAAAGGAAAAGTAATTGGAATAGTAACAGAAGGAGATACACAAGTGAAAAATATGGTTACGGAGTCTGTAGAGATTCCTGATGTATCAGAATGTTTTACCCCTATTCTGACTTCCATACCACTTCAGTTACTCGCTTATTATATTGCCATACTGAGAGGAGCCAATGTAGATCAGCCAAGAAATCTGGCGAAATCGGTAACGGTTGAATAATTTAAAATATAAAATCACTATTAAAAAAGGCTTAAGAAATTAAGCCTTTTTTTGTATAAAAATCATAGAAATTAGTACAATCAAAATACAGGTAAAGATCTAAAAATAGACTAATTTTGTAAAAAATAACGACCGATGAATAAAAAAGTAATATTAATGATTTTAGACGGG
Organism: Apibacter sp.; assembly: GCA_031548225.1. GTDB lineage: Bacteria > Bacteroidota > Bacteroidia > Flavobacteriales > Weeksellaceae > Apibacter. The sequence continues at coordinate 2,331 of JAVBRH010000173.1, read as the reverse complement.
TGGGGGATAGCTGTAGATAAAAGTGTTTCAGCGATAGATCAGGCCCATACACCTTTTATGGACAGTTGTTTTAAAAAGTATTCCCATTCGACTTTAATTACTCACGGACTGGATGTGGGGTTACCTAAAGGGCAGATGGGAAATTCAGAGGTAGGTCATATGAATTTAGGAGCCGGAAGAGTTGTATATCAGAATTTGACCAGAATTAATTTAGCGGTTGAAAACGGGACTTTAGGTAATGAAGAAGAATTAAAGAAAGCTTTTGAATATGCTAAAACCAACAATAAACCAGTTCATTTTATAGGGTTGGTATCCGACGGAGGAGTCCATTCCCATATCAGTCATTTAAAATCTTTAGTAGAAGCAGCGAAAGGGTCACAAGTACCAGAGGTTTACGTTCATGCTTTCACAGACGGAAGAGATTGCGATCCGCAGAGTGGAAAAGGATTTATAAAAGAAACATTGGAATTTTGTAAAGAAAATGGAGCAAAGCTGGCATCCATAGTCGGAAGATATTATGCCATGGATAGAGATAAACGCTGGGAAAGAGTGAAAATAGCCTATGATGTCATGGTTAATGCAGAAGGGAGCCAGACAACAGATCCTTTAAAAGCTATTCAGCAGTCCTATGATGAAGGAGTAACGGATGAATTCCTTAAACCAATCGTGATTACTGAAAATGACAAGCCTGTGGCTAAAATTAAGGAAGGGGATGTAGTAATCAGTTTTAATTTTAGAACAGACCGGCCGAGGGAGATTGTAGATGTTCTGTATCAAAATGATTATCCTGAACAAGGGATGAAAAAATTGGATTTATATTTCGTAACTATGACGGAATATGATGAGACATTTAAAAATATCCATATTATATTTAAAGAAGATGTTATAAAAAACACTATAGGGGAAGTTGTGGCTAATGCTGCTCTGAAACAAATACGAATAGCAGAAACGGAAAAATATCCCCATGTAACCTTTTTCTTTTCAGGAGGAGAGGAAAAAGTATTTGAAAACGAAAAACGGATACTGGCTCCGTCCCCTAAAGATGTTCCTACTTATGACCTGAAGCCGCAAATGGCAGCGTATGATATCAGGGATGCAATTATTCCGGAGCTGAAAAAGAAAGAAGTGGATTTTGTCTGTTTAAATTTTGCAAATGCAGATATGGTAGGGCATACCGGAGTTTTTGAGGCAGCGGTAAAAGCAGCAGAAGTAGTGGACGAATGTGCAGGAGAAATATGTAAAACAGCGTTGGAAAACGGATATACTGTTTTGATTATTGCAGATCATGGAAATTCGGACAAAATGAAAAATGAAGATGGTTCACCCAATACCCAGCATACCACCAACCTGGTTCCTTTGATTATTGTGGATAATGAACAATATAAGCTCCGTCAGGGAAAATTGGGAGATATAGCTCCTACTATTCTTACTCTTATGGGATTATCAATTCCTAAAGAAATGACAGGAGAGGTATTGATTGAAAAATAAGGATTACTATAAATAGATAGATTAAAAAATCGTTTGATTCCAAACGATTTTTTTGTTTTTATAGAACTCATATCATGTTATAAAAGATGTCAGTAAAATTCATGGCTTAATCGATTAAACCTACTATTGAATTTCAAAAAAAGATATACTTTTTTCATTTGTGTTGTGACAAGTTTGCATTTAGTTTATCAATTAGCATATCAGCATATTTTCCCATTTATTCAGAATCCGAGTTGGAAATTGTGTTTATAAGGTTTTCATATCAACTCACATTAACCTAACAACTAAAGTATTTAAGATTCATATTGATAGATAAAAAAACCTTATCGGAAATTCCGATAAGGTTTTTTTGATAATAGATAAATTATTTAATAAATCGTTTACTTATTTAACAAACCATTGTAATACTCGTCCTTCTCCTCCATTAATACTACTGTGAGGTACTAAATTAGTTGAACAGTTTGTTGTAGAGAAAGAGGTTTCAGAACCTGCTGTATTGCCACATTTTCCAAAATGGTGATTTGGCATACTGTCGTTAGCGAACACACCAAATAAATTGGTAGAGAAAGGCAAGGTAATATTAGCATCTCCATTACCGCTTGGAGTTATAGGGGTAAACGCTGCACTGGCACCGGACCAGTTAATATGGTTAGGGAATGAACCTGTTTGATAAGTGTAGAATGCAGGGTCTGAACCACAGCCGGTAGTAATTTGTGTACCGTTAAAGGATTTAGTACACCCGTTTCGTGTAAAATCCCTTCCGAATATCAGTCCCTTAATATTCATTTCAGCCCCTTGGGAATATTCATTTCCTGTAGCACTGATTGGATTATAAGATGAACT
>JAVBRH010000149.1:0-5830 GCA_031548225.1 Apibacter sp. | reverse complement strand
CGTAAAAAAGATAAAAATTAACTCCTTTCTCCTTATTCAAAGTTTCCTTAAGAATACTCATTACCGGAGTGATACCGCTTCCACCGGCAAAAGCCGCTAAAGTGCGCTTTTCATTGGGCCGGGAAGGAATCCCGAAAGTACCCATAGGAGCCGAAACTTCCAGACTATCTCCTGTTTTTACATGATTCTGGACATAATTGGAAACAAAGGCTTTGGAAACTTCTTTTACGGCAAAGGAAATGTAGCCCTCATAAGGAGCCGTGCAGATGGAATATTCCCGTTCCACAGTTTTTCCTTCAATCTGAAGCCTGAGCCGGATAAATTGTCCCGGTTTCCACACAAAAGCCGATTTCAATTCTTCCGGAATGGATAAATCCACCTGAATGCTTTTAGAGGTCAGTTTCTTTACGTTTTGTACAACTAAGGAGTAAAAATTCATTTTCTTCTATTTTTCAAACGGACAAAATTAGCGGATTTTTAAAATAAAACCCGTCCAATTCTTATTGAGTTTTTCTATAGAACTATCTGTCGTCCTGTTTATCCTGAACTCTAAGGAACCTGAGTAGGGGAATCCACAGATACAATACTATCTACAATATATTTGGTATAGCCTCTCCACGGAAGAGCCCCGAAATATTCTTTATAATGAAGTTTCACTTCTTTTCCTGTAAGATTCATTAATTTCTGGGCCAGTTCTTTATCTTTAATTGAGAATTCAAACTCATTGGACTGCACTCCTCCGGTTAGCGCTGATTTTAATCCGGTCTGTATTAGTTTTCCTTCATAAGTTTTAAAGATAAGCCCTTTGTGCATAACATAGTTCAGCTCTCCAGCTTTTACACTGCTGTCCCCGTAAGGGACATAAAAATATACAACGAAAGCTCCCACTATCAGTATAATGACAGTCACCAATATTTTTGCCAGTGTTTTTTTCCAGGAACTTTTTTTAACTTCTTCCATGTTTTAAGTGCTTTTTATTATATTTCATCTATCAATATTCAAACCAAAGACTTTAAAATTGTTTAAGAATTGGTTATAATCAAAAATAGTAATTTTAGGCTTACTGGCAATTGAATTATGGTGTGTTTTTTCTCAGATACATCAAGAATCTTTCTTAGTGAAGAATAAACAGACATAGCATTTAGCTTTTTCTTTGAGTGTGAAAAATAAAAGCCGGTTTAAAACCGGCTTCCGTATAAAAAGATAATTAGGACAACAACTTCCTAACTGTTTCTGATATCATTTTTCCTTCTGCTTTACCTTGTAGTGCTTTGGATGCAGCACCCATCACTTTTCCCAGGTCTTTAATATCCTGAGCTCCGGTTTCCTCAATAATTTTTTTGAGTTCTTTTTCCAGTTCTTCAGGCGAAAGTTGTGCGGGTAAAAATTCTTCTATGACTTTGGATTGTGCCAATTCATTTTCTGCCAGTTCTTCCCGGTTATTGGCTTTAAATTGCTCGTAAGCTTCTTTTCTTTGTTTTACCAGTCGTTGCAATAAGGCTATTTCCTGTTCCGGAGAAACTTCCTCTGTTTTTCCATCCGTTTTAAGTAACAATAACTGGGATTTTATAGCCCGCAATGATTCCAGGGCTACTTTATTTTTTTCTTTCATTGCGACTTTCATCGCTTCCATTATCTTAGTTTCTAAACTCATTTTTTAGTATTTTATTTTAGATAAAAGATTTTAGACATTTAGACATCAGATTTTAGATTTTGAATGACCTCATATCTATTAGTCTTTTATCTTTCAGTCTAACATCTTGTGTCTCAAGTCTATTAATCTAACTTCTAATTTTAATCTACATTATCGTGAAGGAAATTATTCGGCCGGATTTGAATTTCATTGGATTTTTTATTGAAATAGATGTTGGAGTTGTCATCTGAGTCAATATTTTCATCCAGATTAATTCCCTGTCTTTGATAGGCTGGAACTTTTTCTACTTCATCTATATTCTGTTTGGATAATCCCTGAAACTTACTGTTTAACTTTTTCAACCGTTCCCTTCTTTCCTGAATTTTCTTTTCCATTAAATCACTCAAAGTCTCCATATTCTGGGCATCATCCTGAAAGTCCATTATCCCCGTTTCCCTATCTGTTGCTTCTCCTATTTCCGTTACTTCTGTCAGACGTTCTTCCGACCGTACGGGAGAAGTGATTTCCGCCTGCGAAGTAATTTTTTGAGTAAAGTCCTCTGCTTCATCCAACGTGAAAATGGTAGTTTGACTGGTCGGGATTTCCGGAGTTTTATCTTCTTCGGTTTCTTCCCCTCCAAAATCAAAATTCAGAGGCTCGTCGGAAAAAAGTGTTTTTTCCGGATTGGGAACCTCTTTTTTTATAATGCTGATATCATCCTCAAAGTTAAAGGAAGGAGTAACAGCGGGCTCCGGTTTTCCGGATATGCTGAAAGTGGTAACTTCTTCTTCATCTTCCAGAGTAACTATTTTTTGAACGGGTTCTTCCTCTTCCGAAAAGTCGTTTCTTATTTCATCTCCGGATTTTGGGGAAATGATATATGGCTCATCGTCTGTATCATTTTCCTCTTTTATAACAGGAGTATCGGTTGATATTCCTGAAATATTCGCGGTAGGGGAGAATTGAGGCTCATCCATTAAGGTATGTACGATTTTTTCTTTCTCTTTTCCGCTGTTTCTTTCATCGTCCACTGGGAATCCGGTAGCTATAACGGTTACGCTGATGTTTTCCTCCAAATTTTCATCTTCCCCGATACCCATGATGATATTGGTATTGTTCCCGGCTTCGGATTGTATATGGTCATTGATGATTCCGATTTCATCTACGGTGATTTCATCTATACCGGAAACAATCAATAATAATACATTCTTGGCTCCGGTAATTTTATTGTCATTAAGAAGGGGAGAATCCAATGCGGACATAATAGCATCCTGGGCTTTATTCGGGCCTGAGGCTTCAGCGGATCCCATAATTGCAGTTCCACTATTCGCTAAAACGGTTTTAGCGTCCCGAAGGTCAATATTGATGGAATAGTTTTTGGTAATAACCTCTGCAATTCCTTTGGCTGCGGTGCTTAATACTTCATTGGATTTGGAAAAGCCGGATTTGTAGCCTAAGTTTCCGTATAGTTCCCGTAACTTATCATTTTTCACGACAATCAGGGAATCTACGTTTTTACGGATTTTCTCCAGTCCTTTTTCAGCCTGTTCCAGACGGGCTTTTCCTTCAAAGGAAAAAGGAATGGTTACGATTCCTACAGTAAGAATACCCATTTCTCTGGCTATCCCTGCAATAATGGGAGCTGCTCCGGTTCCGGTTCCGCCTCCCATTCCTGCAGTAATGAAAACCATTTTAGTATGCTCTCCCAATATGTTTTTTATGTCATCCATACTTTCCAGCGCCGCTTGTTCTCCTATCTCAGGATTAGCTCCTGCCCCCATTCCTTCGGTCAGGTTATGTCCTAACTGGATTTTGGTGGGAATAGGATTACTGATAAGCGCTTGTGCATCAGTGTTGCATATAACAAAATCAACTCCGGTAATGCCCTGATCATACATATAACCTACGGCATTGTTACCTCCACCACCGACTCCGATTACCTTAATGGCAGACGGGCGGTTTTTAGGTAACTCAAAAAATAATTTGTTGTCGGTATTATCCATTGTTTTTTAGTTTACTTACTCTGTGTCGTTAATGTATTTAATAAATTTTTCCTGAAAAGAAGTGAAAATAGATTTTTTCTTTTCTCTTCTTTTTTTCTGCTCATCTTCTTTTTTGATCGTGATTTTTTCCGGTTTTGTCCTTTTTATGTCATTAACAGGAGTAGTTTCATGAATAGATGTTTCAAATTCTTCCGGCTGATATTTTTCCGGTTTTGTTTCCAGATTGTCCAGTCCGGTCATTAATAGCCCTATGGCTGTTGCGTATTCAGGGCTTGCCAGTTCTTCCGACTGTCCGCTTGCCAGATGCTCATTGCAATATCCTATACGGACATCCATTCCGGTAGTGTATTCGGTTAACTGCCGGAGATGTTTCAATTTGGATCCTCCACCCGTCATTACAATTCCTGCAATCAGTTTTTTCTTTTGTTCTTCACATCCGTAATTTTTCAGTTCCATATAAGCTAAAGAAATGATTTCTTCAATCCGGGCATGGATAATCTGGGATAATTTTTTCACGGTAATTTCTTTCGGCTCTCTTCCGTGAAGTCCCGGAATGCTGATTACTTCGATTTCCTTATTTTCGGAAGGCCAGGCGGAACCGTATTTCACTTTCAGAATTTCTGCCTGTCTTTCAATGATGGAGCATCCGGTTTTGATATCGTCGGTAATTACGTTTCCTCCGAAAGGGATTACGGCTGTATGCCGGATGATGTTATCTTTAAAAACGGCTATATCGGTAGTTCCACCCCCAACGTCGATCAGGGCTACTCCGGCTTCTTTTTCTTCCTGACTTAATACTGCATCGGAAGAAGCTAAAGGCTCTAAAGTAATTCCCACCAAGTTCAGTCCGGCTTCTTTTACACACCGTGCGATGTTGCGTATCAGGGAAATTTGCCCTACTACTACATGGAAATTTGCTTCCAGCCGGCTTCCGTGGAAACCTCTGGGCTCTATGATTTCAGACTGAGCATCTACCTTGTATTCCTGAGGGAGTACATGGACGATTTCTTCTCCGGGAAGCATCACCAGTTTATGCACCTGTTCTTTTAACCGTTCCAGATCGGTGTCGTCTATTACATCTTCAAAGTTAGGACGGGAAATATAATCGCTGTGTTGCAGGCTTCGGATGTGTTGTCCGGCAATTCCCACTGTCACATCAGTAATTTTATAATTAGCCGCTTTTTCTGCTTCCGATACGGCTTTTTTAATAGAGTCGATAGTTTGGGTAATATTGTTTACTACTCCACGGTGAACTCCCAGGCTTTTGGCTCTTCCCATGCCTAAAATCACTAACTTTCCGTGTTCGTTTCGCTGGCCTACAATTGCTACAATTTTAGTTGTACCAATATCTAAACCTACTGCAATATTGTTGTTGTTGTTCATACTTATCTTTTTGTTGCAACTATTTGATTGTCATATTTTAAACTAATTTTTTTATAAGCGTCAAAACCGGTATAATCTAAATATTGGTTATAAAATTCTTTTAAATTAGTCAGCTTTTGACGATTATTTTTCAGCTCTCCGTACTCTATGTACACACCTTCCATATTAAGAAGAAAGTTATAGGAATTTTTGTTGTCTTTTTCAATGGCTACTATGTGATTTTTAAACAAGTTATCAACAGAAATCAGTTGTGAAATCTCTGCTAATTTTTGATATTCATTAGGTTGAATGTTTCCGCCAACCATCATGCAGGGGAATGAAAAATCGGGGGACAGAGGGAATCGGGTTCCGTTTTTATCTAAATAAAACTGTTCTTTCAGAGTTCTCACTCTTACCCATGGGATTTTTTGTTCCACCATAATATTTACCACTCCATCCAGGTCAACATAGACATTGCTTTGAGATACGAACGGATTGGAACGCAGGGTATTCTTGGTTTTTACAATGTCAATGTCTTTAATTTGAGTTGCTTTAATTCCGTTTTCAGAGGATTTATTGATGATGTTTTTTACTGCTTCATTGGTAATAAACCGCACCTGATCGGAATTTCCTATGTGAATCCGAATTTCATCAATATTCTTGTCGTTGTGTCTTTTGATGGCAAAATTCATCAGGAATCCTAACAACAGGACTAACAGAACTATTTTTAAAAGTCGGTATTTAAGTTTCATTCAGCCAGTTTACAATCGGTTCATACAAAGTGTCAATATCACCAGCCCCTACAGTCAGGAGCACATCAAAATCCCTGGAC
>JAVBRH010000184.1:0-3164 GCA_031548225.1 Apibacter sp. | reverse complement strand
CGACTATGGAAGACCGGCAGCTTTACAGGAAGAGGAAACCATACCGGAAATATATATGGATATATGTAAAAACATGGTGCAGAGTCTGGTGCAAAGAAATGAAGATTTACCTCCGACCGAAGCAGTGAGAATTACTACCATGGCAGGTTGTTCAACAAAATAATTAAAAGTATTATGGAAAATACATTAACTGACAGAGTAAACAGCGCCTTAAAGGAAATTCGTCCCTTTTTAATTTCTGATGGCGGAGATGTGGAACTTGTTGAAATAAAAAACAATAAGGTAAAGGTAAAACTCATTGGTGCCTGTTCCGATTGTTCCATCAACCAAAGCACATTAAAGCTGGGGATTGAAGCCACCATAAAAAAACATGTTCCTGAAATAGAAGAAGTAATTAACATTACCGACTAAATTTTTTCAGCCTGATTTTTTTTGCTAAAATAATTTTTGGCAACAAGTTTGATATGTTACTAATAGTTTAACCCTATAATCTGTTAATTATAACATAAACAGCTTGTTCCTAAAAATACGGTTTTATGAAAAAACTATTTACTCTTTTACTGTTTTTCCCTTTACTGTTCATCTGTTTATCAGCTGATTCTTCTTCCTCCGGACAGTTTAAAGACGGGGAATATCTGAAGTACCGAATCCATTACGGAGTACTTAATGCCGGTTATGCTACCTTAACCAACAGTGAAACCACCTATAATGGCAAGGCACACTATCATGTGGTAGGAGAAGGCTATTCCACCGGTGCTGTAAAGGTGTTTTTTAAAGTAGAAGACCGCTATGAGACCTATATGGATAAATCTACCTTACTATCTTCCAAATTCGTCAGAAAAATAAAAGAAGGCTCATATCAACGGGATCAGACCATGACTATGGATCATTCAAAGAAAAAAATAACCTATACCAATAATAAAAATAAAACTTCCAAGAATTATACTTTTACGGGGCAGATGCATGATATGCTTTCCGCTTTTTATTATCTGAGGAATATGAACACGGATAATTACAAAACGGGAGACGATATCAACCTGAAGATTTTTATGGATGACGAAACCCTGAATTTTAAACTTAAGATTTTAGGAAGAGAAACCATAAAATCCGACTTCGGAAAGGTAAAATGTATAAAAATACGGCCTTATGTTCTCTCCGGAAGAGTTTTTAAGGAAAAAGAAAGTGTTACCATGTGGGTTACAGATGACGCCAACCATATACCTATACAAATAAAAGCAGAATTAGCGGTGGGTTCTCTAAAAGCAGACCTGAGCAGTTATAAAAACTTACAGACTTCCATTAATTTTACTAAATAGCAAATAAGCTAATAGCTAGTAGCCGATAGCCTTTAGAGAGTGTGCGTCCCTGAAATAAATTTGGAAAATATCGGCCAAGTTTGCAGGTAAAGTGATGTACTGTCTCTAGAGAAATTAATCGATATGTAACCGCTTCTAATGGATTTGAAGAAAAAGAATTCACAAATCTTTTAAAAGAAATTTTATCATATGAAAAATGTATTAATAATTCTACTAATAAGTAATATATTTATTTATAGTTGTAAAAATTATACTGTAAAAAACGAAAAACTTAATTCAATTAATGAAAATTCTACTTTCTTTACGTTAAATTTTACGAAAATAACTGAAATAACTAAAAATATAAATGACGTAGACTGGAATTCGTTTGAAGAAATTCCAAATAATTATATAATCAATTTAAACCTATCTAATGGTAGTAAATATAAGATAGCCATACCTTTAGTCGCTAGAAACATTCCTTTTCATTTTCAAGTAAATAAATTAAATGATAGTGTTATAAATTTTAATGCAACCCAACTATTTAATACAATCTGGACAGATTCAATAATAATCAGTAATAATACCATTGAAAGGGCATACAGGGTTAATTACAAACCTACAAGAACTTTTATTCCTTTAAAAATAGAAACAGTAAATTCTTCAATATCATTAAAAGAAAATGATTTTTAGAAAGTATTATTAAGTATGGATATAATGAAAGAATCAAATTTACAGGCCTATTAAAAAAATAATGAAATATGATGCTTGTATCAATCAAAAATACTTTTTTTCAATATATAATATTATTGGTGAGTAAATTTCGAAGCTAATAGCTAACGGCTTTTATTGGGTAAACTGGATCTGCCCCTGCCCTTCCGTCCAGTCAGAACCTTTTTTAATCAATTCTATCAACTGATCATCAAGAGCCTTGCATAAAGATAGAATAACCTTGATATTCTGAGGTTTTCCTGAAGAATCTACCGTAAACCCTATAATTACGATTCCTTTAGCCTGTTCACATTCCTTATTTTTGGAAAGAGCAACCGCATTTTTTAAATATTTGTTATAGGCATCCATTCCGATAACAGGAACCGAAGTTGCTATTGCTTCACTTTTGAGAACAAACGCATCATCGGTTGAAATAACAGCATCTTTTTTGGCGAGTTCCGATTTCTTCTTCCTGATGTCTCTGGAATTTATCGCAATTTCTTCCGTTGCCGTTTCCTTTGCCGTATCGGCTCTATACCATCGTTCCGATTGCACCTTATAGTCATCCGCATAGCCATCTTCATCTGTTGACCTATCGTAGTTTCCGCCACTAATATTTCCTATGGTTGCAGCCGGAGCTGAAGCAATAGGAGCCTCTCCTTTTTTTCTTTTATCGGCGGTGTGATCTTCATATACCCAATAATTTTCTAAAGGCCCTTTAGAGGAAGTAGAATCTGATTTAGCCAAAGGAGTTTCTCTTTTCTTTATTTGCGGTATTCCCAACTGTGGAGGAACAGGAATATTTTCCCAGGCATTGGATTTTTCTTTCCCTTGTAAAGATAAAGCCGAATCGGCACTTGTCCGTTCTTCTTTAGTTTCTTTATGATAAGCGATTTCCTGAGAACTCTTTCCTTCCCGGTTTTGCATTAAAATATATATTCCTGCGGAGACAAAGATCAAAATACTGGCTGCCGCATACCAATAAATGGAATACGATTTTTTCTTTTGGGTTTTTGACGCTATTCTTTCCTGCAACCGGGATATATTTTCCCCATGCTTTCCTTCCACAGAATCATATCCGTCCAGAGCCTCCTGCAAAAAAGGATCCTGCATAGCCTCACGTTCCAAATCATGAGCCTTTTTCCCTCTCCTTTTGCC
>JAVBRH010000229.1:0-8281 GCA_031548225.1 Apibacter sp. | reverse complement strand
GCAAGTAAATGGGAAGAAGAATGCCAGAATGCTTTTTTCCCCATATCATCATTCCAGGTCAATAATTGTACCGTTGCATCCGTCGTTATAGGTGTAGTAACTTCTACTTGTTTACCATCTACCAATGCAGAAATGGTGTTTCTTGCCAAACCTTCTGAAATGCTTTTGGCTACATCCAACGGTGTTACAGAACTTTCAAATTCTTTCACACTTCCATCAGGAAGAGTAATTTTTATCATCCTTCTACTATTTTTAAGGCTACAAATTTACAAAAGTTTTGGAGAATATCTTTCTTATTCCTTTCTAAAAATTAAGGATATATCTAAAGCCTACTTTTTTTAATAATATGACGTATGTAGTTTATTTAATTTAATTGATTACACAACAAACATCTTAATCAATTACAAATATAAACTTATCCCTATTTTATTAGATACATAACAGAAATTAATAAGTTATTTTAAATTTATTTAGGATTAAATATTTTGTATCTACTTTCTTTTATTGGCGGAATATTTTGCTTTCGCATATAATCAAGTCCTTTTTCTTTCATATCAATATACCACTTTTCGAAATCCTGATCTAATTCTTTTAAAGCCGAACTGAAGTTTTTCTTATATTGAAAATCTATTTTTTGACTTTTATTCTCCCCTGTTAACATTTCTTTGAAAGTTTGTTTTTGTTGTTCTTGGTCAAGACTTTCATAATCAAAAATAAAATTGCTGCTATGTCCTATAAATACACATATATCTTCTTTAAGAGAACTATAATCTGAGTTATAAATTTGTAAAATCCAATAATAAGATTTGAGTTTCAATGAGGCATAAAACCTGTCTGCACCTTCTGTAGATCTCTCTATTGGGTTAATACCTTTACCTGTTGTTTGATCGTACCAAATTTGTTGTATGTTAATTGTATCGTTCAAAGAGTATGCGATTAATGACTCAATGGCTAATTCCTCATTTTGATTACAAGATTGTACAAAACCCTTTATATCACTGGACTCCAAATATACAGATAAATTCGTCTGTGCATACATAGGTATAATTCCATTGTAGATGAAAATTACAAGAGTAAAAACTACACTTTTCATAACTAAAGATTTAAGTTTTGTTTATCATATTATAAGGTATCATATCCTCCCAATCTAAATTCAATTTATTTTACAAACTTTTATATTAACTATTCTTATTAAGTCCTCCGGATGAATCCGGATTTGCAATCCTCTTTGTCCCGCACTAATATAAATGGAATCAAATTGCAAACAACTTTCATCTATATAAGTGGGAAAGAGTTTTTTCATCCCGATTGGTGAACAGGCCCCGCGAATATATCCCGTCAACCCCAACAGTTCTTTCATAGGTATCAGATCACATTTTTTATTTCCCGAAATTTGGGCTGTATGTTTCAGATCCAATTCTTTTCCTCCGGGAATAATACAGACAAAATATCCGGTTTTATCTCCCTGAAGTACCAGGGTTTTAAATAACTGTTCTATATTTTTACCTAATGATTCTGCTACATGAACTGCGCTTAAATTGGATTCATCGACTTCATAGGGAATTAATTCATAATCGATTTTATACTTATCCAACAGCCGGGCAGCATTGGTTTTGTGAATCTTAGGTTTATTCATTTATCGGTCGAATCTCAATGCTTCTCCCCTTACTTCATTTACTACTCCTTTATCAAATGCTAATTTCCCATTCAGGAATGTTTTTTCAATAGTGGCGGAGAAAGTCTGATTTTCCAGCGGAGACCATTTGCATTTATACAAGATAGAATCCTGAGTAACGGTATAGGATTTATCAGGATTTACCAATACCAAGTCGGCAAAATATCCTTTCCGGATATATCCCCGTTTATGGATTTGAAACAGGGTTGCCGGAGCATGGCACATTTTATCCACTACCTGTTCCTTGGTTATTTTTCCGTGTTTTACCAGTTCCAGCATAATTTGGAGTGAATGTTGCACCAAAGGCCCTCCGGAAGCTGCCTGCAAACATCCTCCTTCTTTTTCTTCCAGTAAGTGTGGGGCATGATCGGTAGCAATGACATCCAGTTTATTATTTACTACTGCCTGTAATATAGCATCTCTGTCCTGCCGGGTTTTTACTGCCGGATTCCATTTGATACGCGATCCTAATTTTTCATAATCTTCATCTGTAAACCAAAGATGATGTACACAGGCTTCTCCGGTAATTTTCTTCTCAGAAAGCGGTTTTATATCAAAAAGGCTTAATTCCCTCTCTGTGGATAAGTGAAGAATATGAAGCCGTGTCTGATATTTTTCTGCCAGTTCCACTGCTTCCGATGAGGAACGATAGCAGGCTTCCACACTTCGTATCAGCGGATGATATGGTATGGGAATGAAATCTCCGAATTGTGCCTTATATTTTGCTACGTTTTCCCGTATAATTTCTTCCTTTTCACAATGGGTGGCAATAAGCATATCTACCTCGGCAAATATAGCCTGTAACGTTTTTTTATCATCTACCAGCATATTTCCGGTGGAGGAACCCATAAATATTTTTATCCCGCAAACTTCTTTGGGATTTACTTTTTTTACTTCTATCAGGTTATCATTGGTTGCTCCCATGTAAAAGGAGTAATTGGCAAATGATTTTTCTGCTCCCCGCCGGAACTTATCTTCCAATGCTTCTATGGTTGTGGTTTGCGGATTGGTATTGGGCATTTCCATAAACGAAGTCACTCCTCCGGCAATAGCTGCCCGGCTTTCACTGGCAATATCGCCCTTATGAGTCAATCCGGGCTCGCGAAAATGCACCTGATCGTCTATCAGACCGGGAATAAGCCACAACCCTGTCCCGTTGATTACTTCTGCCTTACGGATTATTTCTTCCGGAACCTTTTCTGTCAAATAAATTTCGGAAATCAGATTATTTTCTATAAGAACGGAACCCACAGTGGAACTTCCTTCATTTATAATGGTTACATTTTGAATTAGTATCATATAATCTTTTTTATAAAAATAGTTTATTTTCTGAAAAGGATTTTATACAAATTTTACAGTCTCTGTAAATTACTAAAATTAGCTACTCAATGTTGTGAATGAATAAAAAATTATTGTTTTCTTTTATTTTATCATATTGAACTCATGTCAAATTATAAGTAAACTTTGTTTACTGTATTTCTAATTCAAGTTTTTTGTCAAAGTATTTCTCCTTAACTTCTTTTAAATCAAGTGCAAATACTTTTGTCCCTTGAATTAATTCCATTATAGGATTTTCAGGAAAGTCAAAAAAATCTATGCTGTCATATTCAACAGGCACTAATATATTTCCCTCACCATCAACCATTCCATACTTGTTATCTTTAATAATTTCACAGTATCCATAATAATAAAAACAGATATTTATATCATCATAATCTATACTTAATACTTTTTCTCCTTTTTCATTCAACAAGTTACACTTATCATCTTCATCAACATATTTGAATAGAGATGTTGAATATAATTTTTCTATATTTTTTGCCTTAACAGTAAAATATCCTGTCCCTTCATCAATATCAATTAAACTCCACTCGTTCTTATTTTTACAGGTTAAAAAGTCTGCATTACCATCACAAAAAACATGTTCAATACTATCGTAATCTACCGGTAAAATTGTATTCCCAGAAAAAGGGGATAAAAGCCCATATTTATCGTTTTTTGCAACTTCAATATAATCTCCACTATAGTCAATATAATCATACATATCATCAGATAATAGCACTCCTTTATCATTTATCAGTCTTTTTTTGCCTGATACCTTATCCCAAGCACAATACGTTAAAGGCTCACTATGTATATATTCAATATATTCATAATTACTTGTTAATCTTTTAAATTCAAAATCAACAAGATAATATTCATTTTCTTTTTTATGAGCTAATAACGCGTTGTTAGTGTAAAAATAATTATATTCTATATCTGTATCTTTATTTAAGAGTTTTCCCTCACAAGAATAAATTTTATTATAGATAATACTTAAAATTATTTTATGGTTACTATTATCTGAGATTAATGTAACATCCTCCATTAACGGAGTAAGTTCTTTCTTCAATTTTGAAGAATAAATTGTCTGATACAAGTAAGACAGGCTATCCCTTTTGACCAGAAATAAATTTTTTTCCAATTGTTCTATTTCTTTATATCTAATAGGAATTTTAAGATTTAAGTTCTTGTCTAAAACACCAATTAATGAATCTTTTTTTACAATGATATTACCATCATAATCAATTTCACAACTAGTAATTTCATTAAATTGAAGCTTTCTTTTTAATTTTTTCTCATTTTTATTTTGAGAAAATAATGAAATGGGCATTGTTATTAAAACTGTCAATAAAAATAACCTGCGAATAAATTTATTCCAATTTTTCATAATTTTTTAATTATAGAACACCTCAATTCAAATGTAATTTTACAATATATTATAACATAATTTGGTCAATTCTTCACATATCCAACTCTAACCAAAAGTCATTAATTATTGACTTTTAGTGACAGAATGATTTTAAGTATAGAATTATTGAGCTAGCACCAACAAACTTACTTCATTTGTTTCTGAAGGTTTATTATATCTTCACTTTTAGGGTTTAAAGCCAAAGTTTTATCTATATATTCCTGTGTTTTTTCCTTGTTCTTCTCATGAAAACTCTTATAGGCAAAAAACGTATAGGCTATTTCCAGATATTCTTTTTCCGCTTCCGAGTATTCATTTTTTGGAGCGACCATATCAATATATTTTTGATAGGATTGTGCCGCCAATCCGTTAGCATCACTGGTGTCCATGGCATATAAAGCCATTCCTTTTCCTGCGTAAGGAGTTGCCCAATCAGGAATCAGATCACTCAGTTTACCCCATGAAATTACTGAACCTGAATAATCTTTGGCATCGTATTGTTCAAATGCCAAATCGTACCAGGATTTAGTATCATTAGGATCGGCTTCTATTTTCTTTTTCAGTTCTTCAATTTTCGGACTTGTTATCGGTTTAACCCCTGAAAGTCCCGCAAGTAAAATTTCATAATCATAGGATTTATCCCCTCTTATCTGTGCCTGCTTCAAATTTTCTATTGCTTCCTTTGTCAGCTTGTTTTTCTCTTCCCCTGTTGCTGTAATAGCCAGTGAGGACTGAATCTTCCCTAACACTCCATAATCAGAGCCTTCTCTGTCTGCCTCTGGCACCATTTGAAAATACTGTTCCATATTGGTATAAGCTCCGCTAAAATCGGGTGTTTCCATCAGTACTAAAGCTTTTACCTTATATTTTAACGGATCGGAAATAGAATCCCAGTTCTTATTCAACAGATCAGAAGTTTTATTGTAATCTTTCGCCAAATAACTTATCTGTGCTAAATAAAGTTGAGAATCCGCTCCATCATTCCCGGTTAATTCCATGTATTTCTGAAAATTCACTAATGCCTGTTTATAATCCCCTTCCCGTATACCGTAATCGGCATGAAGCCTATACGCTATGGCACAATCCGGATCGGTTTCTTTAGCCTTCTTAAAATTTTCTTCCGCCAGTCCACTATTATTACTACCAGTCCTGCTCCAAAGATTAGCTATTAAAGCATATATCCCCGCCTTGCTTTTGTTGTCTTCCGCTATTTCCAAAGCTCTGGAATATTTTGTCATGGCATCTCCTGGTTCTGATTTTTGATAATACGCATTTCCCAACGTAACATAGTATTCCGCCCTATCCTTGTTCTTTACCAGTTCTAATAATTTCTGGGAATATTCTATGCTCTTATCCGGATCCATACTTTTCTTCTGAGTCTTGAATAAGATGTAGGCATTGGCTATCTGGTAAAGCACTTCCGCATTTCTATACCGGGTATCTTCTGCTATAGCCTGAAACTCCTTATCGGCAGAGGATTTATCTCCTTTGTATAATTTCACTTCTGCCAGTCCTATTTTGTTCAGGTTTGACTTCGGATCGGAAGCCAGTCCTTTATTAAAGTTCAAAATGGCCTGATCCACATCAGGAGTTTTTATTTTCAGATAATAATTTCCTAAATAATAATAGTTATCCGCTGTCGGAGACTGGGAAACCAAATTTTCAAAAACCTCTTTAGCTTTACTAAACTGATCGTTATTTAAATAATTCAATCCCTGCCGAACACCCTGGGCATTCAGTACTCCCGCTATCATTA
Source organism: Apibacter sp. (assembly GCA_031548225.1). Lineage (GTDB taxonomy): Bacteria > Bacteroidota > Bacteroidia > Flavobacteriales > Weeksellaceae > Apibacter. Next base: position 2,119 of record JAVBRH010000229.1, on the reverse strand, counting down.
ATGTTGAAACAGTAAATGTGATTCCTGTTTGTTTAGTTCTGAAATTCATTTTTATATATTTAGTTTTAATTTTCGTTCTTCTTTATTCAAAAGATATGCCATCATTACCATAGATAATAACTGCTTAGGAAAGAAATTTATTTTCTCTTTTTGCTTTTATAACTTTTATTTAACATTCAACCGGTCTTTTTTAATTTTCAGTTTTACCTCATTTCATCTCCACATTTCTCGGATATAAATAATAGGGTTGTAGTCCTGCTCTGGTCACAATTAACTGTCCCCGCTGGGACCCTGCAAAACGGGCAAAACTACTTCCTGCAAAAAAACCACCTTCCGCATTCAGCACATAGACTCTTTTGGTAAACGGATATTTTCCGGTCCTCAGATTAGGCACAGTTGGCATTATTTTTTCATTCTTATCGATAACGACCGGTACTATTTTTACTTTGGCAAGCAATGCCTTCACTTTCGGATCATCCTCATCACTTAGAACATCCAGCCCTATAATTCCTATATGCGACTTGTTCCTGCTTATAAAGTCAATTACCGGCTCCGCACCTGTCAATGCCGTTACTTTCTGACTTTCGCTGAGAGATAATCCCAATTTTTTCATTACATTATTGTAATTACTGGAATTACCCCCGTCAAAAACAAATTTACTGTCCGAAACCTGTACTCCCGACTTAATTTCCGGCAGTGAAATTTCATTGATTTCACTATCTACTGCTGTTACAAAAACCGTAGCATCACAGGCTACCTGAGAAGGTATATATTTTATCTCTGTCTTGCTGAATAAAATTTCAGCCTCTTCTTTAGTTAGATCCCTTCCTGTCATTGCCAAAGTTATCTTTCCGTTTACAAAATCGGCAATAACCTTATCTTCCTCTTCTGTTTTAAATGAAACCTTAATATCGGGATACGAAGAACTAAAAACATCAGCCAGTGCCGTTCCCAGGTTTGAAAAAGAAGGATCTATCCCTATAACCAAATTTCCTTTTTTATAAGTTTCTTTTTCCTTTATATCTTTCTGACAGGAAAATAAACCCCAGAAAGCAGCCAGTATAATGCAGATAATTATTTTCTTATTCATTTTCCCTTATGTATTTTATTGCTCTGTAAATCCGGAATCCTCCATAAACCATAAATAAGCCCCCTAATATTTTAGCCCATTCAGGTTCCAGTTCTATAATAAACTTATTGTATATAATAACCAGTATTCCTATTATGAAATATCCTGCTCCTATAAATCCTGAAAATGATTTATAATTTAATTTCATATCTACTTTCTTTTTTAGACAGCTTCTAAACAACAAAAATAAAAAATATTTTTTACCTATTTTTGTATTATGTTTCTTATCCGGAGAAAGTTTCAGATTTTATCTTTATTTTTGTTTATGGGATTCAATATTCAACATCCCCGCTGTTTATGAAATTTGTTGTCCAATCTTTTGATGAACTGGAAAAAGCGGCTCAGGAAATTATCGACCGGGCAGAGTACAAAATATTCACCCTGACAGGAAATCTGGGAGCCGGAAAAACTACGATGGTAAAAGCCTTTGGTAAAATACTGGGCAGTAATGACCCCATCACCAGCCCCACTTTTTCCCTGGTTAATGAATACATGATTCCTTCAGGAAAAATATACCATTTCGACCTGTACCGGATTAAAAATAAGGAGGAACTTCTAAACATCGGTTTTGATGAATATATCGATTCGGGAAGCTACTGTTTCATTGAATGGCCGGAAATATCAGAGACAGAATTACCTGAACATCACGAAATTTTATTAAATTTGAAAGATCAAACCAGATATATAACATTTAAGTAAGATGGGTATTTTCACGCCTTTTTCTGAAGAAGAGTTGATTCCTCAGGAAGAACGAATTGAGGTAATAAAAAAGGGAGGACAGATCAGCATTGGGATTCCGAGGGAAAATCAGCCTCAGGAAAACCGGATTGCGCTTACTCCTGATGCAGTTTCCGTACTCACAGCAAACGGGATAGAAATTACCATAGAAACAGGCGCCGGATTAGGAGCCCATTATACTGACACCCAATATTCCGAGGCCGGAGCCCGGGTTTCTTATGACCCTAAAGAAGTGCTGGCACAACCCATTAT
>JAVBRH010000093.1:0-25365 GCA_031548225.1 Apibacter sp. | reverse complement strand
GAAGATCGCTTCCGATTACAATAAACCGGATGGCTTGTTTGTCATTACCCCGCAAAAAGCAGAAAAATTTGTGGAAAAATTAAAAATTGAAGATTTTTTCGGAATTGGAAAGAAAACAGCGGAGAGATTACATCAGATGGGGATTAATACAGGTTGGGATTTAAAACAGCAAACAGAAGAAGAGCTTACCCGTATTTTTGGGAAATACGGTAAAATATATTATCTGAATGCACGAGGAATTGATTACAGGGAAGTAAACCCGAATAGAATTAGAAAGTCGGTAGGTTCGGAAAATACCTTTATGCGTGATACGGATTCTCTTCAGAAGTTATATCAGGAACTGGAGCTGGTAGCAAAAGATGTGATTCGGAGAATAACTAAAAGTTCCTTTAAGGGAAGAACGGTAACATTGAAAATTAAATTTTCCGATTTTAAAGTGATTTCACGCTCCAAGACCTTACTGAAACCGGTTACAGATTATCCGACCCTGTATAAATGTGCCTTAGAGCTGATTTATGGAATCGATGTTTCTTCCAAGGTGCGGTTAATCGGGTTAAGTATTAAAAATCAGGATATAGAAACTGAAGAAGAACTCAAAGAAGGTATTCAGCTAAAAATTCCGTTCCGGGAATTTGATAGATGAATACCTGGGTTGATTGTTTTTACAGCATTACAATATTTTCAATGCTTCCGGCTTCTTTATAATATTCGATGACGGAAGTGGAATCCGTTACATAGAGGGAAATGGTAACACTGGTATATTTTCCGTTTTTACTTTCTTTCATGGAAAACGACGCAGAGCCATGATCGAATATTTTATGCAGCTGGGCTATTTCTTTGCTATTAGTAGGAATTATAAACTTGAACATATAATTTCCTGGAAATTTATGTTCTTTGTCTAACTGTTCTTTAAACCGGGCATAAAATTCTTCCGGTCTTTCCTTATTATTCCCTAATATTTCTATTCTATTATTCTTTTCCATGTATGACTTAATGCAAAACCCGAGCCAACTGTTTTTCCTGTCATTATGACTTTGTTTATTCCGGTTTTGATTTGTCGTACATTTTATTGTATAGATCTATGTATTTCTCTTTGATGATTTTTCTTCTTAATTTCAGGGTTGGAGTGAGTTCTCCACCATCTATAGACCAGATTGTCGGAGTCAATTCTATTTTTTTGATTTTTTCCCAGTTCCCCAAAAGCTGGTTTACTTTTTCCACATCCGCCATAATCCTTTTCTGGATAACAGGATTGTTAACAATCTCCTCTTTAGGCATATAGGCATTTATGTGCAAATGTTTGTATTTGATGTATTCTGAGATAAAATTAAAATCGGGTTGAATAAGCGCACAAGGCATTTTTTCTCCGTCACCTACCACCATTGCCTGCTCTATAAAACGGGATTGTTTCAGGTAATTTTCCGTAATCTGAGGAGTAATGTATTTTCCTCCCGAAGTTTTGAATATTTCTTTTTTTCTGTCGGTAATAACAAGGAAACCGTCTTCCATATGGCCGATGTCTCCGGTTTTAAACCATCCGTCTTCCGTAAATGTTTCTTTGGTTTTTTCTTCATCATTATAGTAACCTATGAAAACATTCGGCCCCTTGGTTAAAATTTCTCCGTCTTCTGCAATTTTTACCTGGCTTTCTTTAATTAGTTTTCCAACAGATCCGAATCTGAATAGCTCTTTTTTATTTCCATTTACGGCAATTACCGGGGAAGTTTCGGTCAACCCGTATCCTTCCATTATAGGAAGGCCTGCTGCAAAAAACATACGGTTCAGATTTTGTGCCAGCGCCGCACTTCCACAGATGATAAGCACCAGGCTTCTTCCCAGACCTTCTCTCCATTTGCTGAATACTAAAGCATCGGCTATTTTGTGGGAAAGGCTGGTTCTTGTAAAAGGTTCAAACTTATCCGCCACTTTGAGCGCCCATAGGAAAATTTGGGATTTCAGCCATCCTCCGGAAGTGCCTTTTGCATATATGGCTGCATATAATTTTTCAATAACCCGTGGAACGGCAGTTATTACATGAGGTTTAACTTCTTTTAGGTTTAAAGCCAGCTTATCTATACTTTCAGCAAAATATATGGTATAGGAACGATACATAAAGATATAGGTTACGACTCTCTCCAATACATGGCAGATAGGCAGAAAACTTAACACACGGTAGTTTTCGTCGTTTTCTATAAGTACTCTTTCATGGCAGTTCAACACGTTGGAAACTATATTATGATGAGTCAGCATAACTCCCTTCGGCCTTCCCGTAGTTCCGGAAGTATAAATCAAGGTTGCCAGATCTTCCGGTCTTGCCATATCTTTTAAACTATCCACTTCATGCTGGGTGTCGGTATCCGCTCCCATATCCCGCACTTCGGTCCAGTTCGTAGCCCCTTCCACTTCATCAAAAGTGAAAATACTTACCAATTTTGGGCATTCTTCTTTTATATTGTGAATCTTATCAAACAGGCCTTCATCAGATACAAAGCAAAAAATAGCCTGACTGTCGTTTAGTACATAGATGAAATCTTCTTTACTCAGGGAAGGATAAATGGGTACATTAACAGCTCCTATCTGCTGGATGGCATAATCCATAATCAGCCATTCCGTCCTGTTTGTAGATGTAATAATGGCTATTTTATCTCCGGGTTTTATTCCGTATTTCAATAAGCCCCTGCTTACCTGATTTACCTGGTTTACAAGTGATAAGGTTGAGGTGTATTCCCATGTACCGTTCTTTTTAGTGACCAGGGATTTTTCAACAGGATTGCTTTCTAATTGATGATATATGATATCGAATAGTCTGGTAACTTTCATTTTTTCGTGTTTTTATTTTTGAAAAATACTAAAAAATATCATATTGACAAAATGAAATTAAATAATTAAATTTGTTACATTAAGGTTTTTGTATCATTATTATAATTGAGATAAAAGATTAAAAATTTCCATAAGGAAAACTACCCGGAAAAAGCAAAAACCTATTGTACCCAAAGCAAACTCTTTTTTGGATAAAAAATTTTTACCTCTTTTCGGAAAAAGGATTTTAGTAAAATTGGGGAATTATCGTAATTTTCCCTGGGTTACTTCCTTCTACCATTGAAATAAAGGCCGGGAACTCATGAGTGAGTTTACGTCTGCTTTTACTTTATTAATTATGGATAGATCTTCCGGATTTGAAATCACTTCGTTTACAAACTCGGCGATTTTTACCATATCGTTCTCTTTCAATCCCCTTGTAGTAGTTGCAGCCGTTCCAAACCGGATACCGGAAGTGATAAACGGACTTTTATCATCATAAGGGATCATATTTTTGTTGCAGGTAATGTCTGCCTGTTCCAATACTTTTTCTGCTGCTTTTCCTGTGATATTCTTATTATGCAGATCGATCAGCATTAAATGGTTGTCTGTTCCTCCGGAAATAATTTCAAATCCTCTATCGGTCAATGCTTTAGATAAAGCCTGTGCATTTTTTAATACCTGGAGTATATAGGTGAAATATCCGTCGCTTAATGCTTCCTGGAAAGTAACTGCTTTTGCAGCGATGATATGTTCTAAAGGTCCTCCCTGAGTACCAGGGAAAACAGCACTGTCCAAAACCTGTGACATCATTTTCAATTCTCCTTTAGGAGTTTTTTGACCGAACGGGTTTTCAAAGTCTTTTCCCATCATAATCATTCCTCCCCGGGTACCTCTCAGCGTTTTATGTGTAGTTGTGGTTACTATATCGCAATAAGGCATAGGATCGTTCAAGATTCCTTTTGCAATTAGTCCTGACGGATGTGATATATCGGCTAAAATTATAGCTCCTATTTCATCTGCCACTTCTCTGAATTTTTTATAGTCGTAATCTCTTGAATAAGCGGAAGCTCCGATGATGATTAATTTAGGTTTTTCCCGAAGAGCTGTTTCAGCCATTTCTTCATAATTAATCCTTCCGTCCTCCTTGTTTACTTTGTAGAAAACAGGATGGTAGGTAATTCCTGAGAAATTAACCGGAGAACCGTGTGTTAAGTGTCCTCCATGAGCTAAATCCAGACCCATTACCGTATTTCCCGGTTTCAGACAGGCCAGAAAAACGGCAGCATTTGCCTGTGCTCCCGAATGGGGCTGAACATTGACAAATTCTGCTCCGAATAATTCTTTTGCCCGGTCAATGGCCGCTTGTTCTATTTCATCAATGATTTCACATCCTCCGTAGTATCTTTTTCCCGGATAGCCTTCTGCATATTTATTGGTAAGAACAGAGCCGGCAGCTTTCATCACCTCTTCACTCACGAAGTTTTCGGAAGCAATAAGCTCAATTCCTTTTATTTGTCTTTGTTTTTCTTTCTCTATTAAATCGAAAATGATGTCTTGATTCATATAGCTCTTAAGTTTAATTTTGATTCAAAGATACGGAGTTTGTAAAAAATATGATTAATTTATTTGTTTTCTATAGGCTTTTTCCCAGTTCCAGGAATCCCGGGCCATATCTTCCAGGGAAAGTTCAGCTTTCCATCCTAAAATAAGATTTGCTTTAGAACAGCTGGCATAGATACTTCCCACATCCCCTTTTCTTCTCGGGCCTATGGTAAAAGGCACTTTTATCTGGTTTGTCTTTTCAAATGTTTTCACTATTTCCATTACCGAGTTTCCATTTCCTGTGCCGATATTAAAGGTGTCAAAAGAAATATCCCCGTTTTGGGTTAACAGATGATTGCAGGCTTTCACATGTGCTTTCGCCAAATCGACTACATGAATATAATCCCGGATACAGGTTCCGTCCGGTGTAGGGTAATCATCTCCGAATATGGTAAGTTTTTCCCTTATTCCGAAAGCAGTCTGGGTGATATAAGGCATAAGATTACTCGGGACTCCTTTAGGAAGTTCTCCTATAAGTGAGGACGGATGCGCCCCTACCGGATTGAAATATCGTAATGCCAGGGTTTTGAGCCACCCGGTGGCAGATACTTTTTCTAAAATGTCTTCCGCCATTTGTTTGGTGCTGCCATAAGAGGATAAGGCCTTTTGGAGAGGAGAGGTTTCATCTACCGGTAACCGTTCCGGTTCTCCATATACGGTGGCCGAGGACGAGAATACAAAACAGTGAGTGTTGAACTCTTTCATAATATCCAGGACCGTGAGCAAGGATACCAGATTAGTCCTATAATAGGCTAAGGGAATTTCCATGGATTCTCCTACCGCTTTTTTAGCCGCAAAATGAATAGCTGCCTTTATATCAGTATTTTCCAGGAAAACAGATCGTAATTTTTCCGAATCACAGGTATCATAGTCATAAAATTTAGGTCTAAATCCTGTAATTTGCTCTATCCGGTCTAAAATAAACAGTTCTGAATTACTCAGGTCATCAACGATAATAGGCTCAAAACCTGACTGAATGAGTTCTACTACTGTGTGTGAGCCAATGAATCCCAGCCCTCCTGTAACTAAAATTTTTGTCTTCAAAATAAAATCGGTTTTTTCAAGGGTTTTAGTCCTTGAACATTTTTACTTTTTTAATTCTGCTTTTATATATTACATCAGTTAGCATAGGTACTTCTTCTACTTCCACATTATAAGTATCTAATCCTAAAGCCGCAGTATCGGAAATTCCAAACCATTTAACCAGGTTATAGAATCGCAGTATAAATCTTTCTTTAATGGATAATAAATATTCCTGATTGAATACCCGGTCTATTAAAATAAACTTAAAATCGCCGGGAATTTCATATTTTCTCAATGACGGATAATTGCTGAGCAGGTTAATTTTTCCCGCTACTTTTAAATCTTCCAGTACCTGATTAAAATAAATATTAACCATCGGCTCGACTTTAAATCCTAATTTAAAGGTAACTTTATACAAGGTGTTGGGGATCAGTTCCAGAACATCGTATTCAAAAGTGTACGGATTTGTATCGTTTTCCACCCTCAGGAACCAATAGTAATCGGCTCTTTTTGGGTTTTTATTTATAATGGAATATATGACTTTTGCTTCTATTTCTATGGGATTTTTTGCCCTGCTGACATAAGCCAGATGTGTAGAATATTTTGAGATACTGGTATCTTTCTTCATGTCCTGTATGACGGAAAGGTAGGGTTTCAGGCTGATATATTGTACATATTTGTTTTTTAGCTTTCTTCCGTTAAACCAGACATACATGCAGAATGCTATAATTCCGGCTAAAAACATGGTAATCCATCCGCCATCTTTGAATTTCAACATATTGGCGTAGAAAAAGCTTCCTTCAATGGTAAAATATAATAGTGCGAATAGTAAAATTAAAAACAGGTTTATTTTCTTTAAGCGGAGATAAAAAAGGAGTAACACGGTGGTCATGAGCATGGTCACAGTTATAGCCAGTCCGTATGCTGCCTCCATTTTTGAAGACTCTTTGAAATGTAAAACGATAAAAATACAGGAAACCAGTAATCCCCAGTTTACGGCAGGAATATACATCTGCCCTTTTTCATGTGTCGGGTACTCAATGCGTTGTCTTGGCCAGAAATCCAGAGACATGGCCTCACTGAAAATAGTATAAGATCCTGTAATTAATGCCTGGCTGGCAATTATTGCCGCAAGGGTAGCCATAACAACCCCGACTACCAGAAGCTGATCCGGCATCATCATGAAAAACGGATTTCCACCGCTTCCTGCTTCTACCGGATTAGAAAGAATCCAGGCTCCCTGACCTAAATAATTTAAAATCAGGCATATTTTTATAAAAAACCAGCTGATCCGGATGTTTTTAATACCGCAATGTCCCAAGTCGGAATATAAGGCTTCAGCACCAGTTGTGCAAAGGAACACGGCTCCCAGAATTACAAGTGTTCCCGGTTCGGAAATTATTAGTTTTATTGCATAGTAAGGGTTTAATGCCTTAAAGATATACAGGTGGGGAATTATATGAATGATTCCAAAAACGGCAAGCATGAGAAACCATAAAACCATGATAGGGCCGTAAAATTTCCCTATGGATTGGGTGCCGAACTGCTGTACTACAAATAAGCCAATAAGGATTAATATAGTTATTCCTATAACATCAGTCTGGGGGTTATAACTTTTCAATCCTTCAATGGCGGAAATAATGGTCATGGAAGGAGTTATTATACCATCAGACACTAAAGCAGCCGCTCCTAAAATGGCTATAACATATAACCACTTCTTCTTCAATTTCTTTACCAGAGAATAAAGGGCAAGGATTCCTCCTTCCCCGTTGTTGTCGGCTTTGAGTGCGATCAATACGTATTTTATAGTAGTCTGGAGAGTTAAGGTCCAGATAATACAAGATAAGGCTCCCTCAATGAAATCCTGATCAATGCTGTGACTCCTTGCGGCTACAATCGCTTTCATCACATACAAAGGAGAGGTTCCTATATCTCCATATACGATTCCTATCGTAACTATTAGTCCAATGAATGTAAGTTTGGACTTTTTGGAATTACTCTGTTGCACAGTCAGGTTCTTTAATTGACAAATGCAAATTTATGTATTTTTATAACGTAGAGTTGATTTTGCATTATTTTTATTTTGAGATTATTTTGCTTTACTCATCAGAATTTTCTTTTAGCTGTAATGTGGATAATACCGGATAATGATCGGAAAAGTTAATTTTATTATCAACATAACTCTCCAATGGAAGAAAATCTTTACTCGTAAGAATATAGTCAATCCTTATGGGATAAAAATAATCATAAAAAGTCATTCCCAGCCCATTTCCGCTTACTTCAAAAACATCCGTCAATTCTTTTTTAAGTGCAAAATATTCATAGGAAAGCGGAACGGAGTTGAAGTCACCGCAGACTATGACAGGATAAGGAGATTCTTTGATGTATTTGGATAGCAGGTCGATTTGTACCTGGTGTTTTTTAAACCCGGCTGATAGTTTTTCTGTGGCAATTTGGGTTTTATCTTTAGCTTCATCCATTTTTCGTATTTTAAAAATACTTTTGTTTAAAGCCATAGGTTCCAGATAAAGGCTCATGCACCTTATGGTGTCTTGTCCTTTTTGTATATCAGCGAAACAGGCATATCCGTTTCCCGGAAGTATTATTTTTTGTTTATTGATTATGGGGTATTTGGAAGAAATTCCTATAAGGTCAAAAACCGCATTATATCTGTCAGCGAGAAAAGTTTCTTTAGACCGCCATTGTCGTGTGTATATTTCCTGAAAAAATGCTATGTCTACGTCCTCTTTGACAATAAAATCTTCCAATGCTGTCAGGTCTTTGCTTTTATTGGCATACCGGATGTTATAGGTTAATACTTTCAGTTGTTTTTCTGATTTTTCATTTTTTTGTGTTTCTCCTCCGAAGTGGATATATTTTCTTATGGGAAACAGGGAAAGGACTGTTAAAAGTAAGAAAGGAACAAAAACCATTTCTTTTTTAATCAGCCACACAAATGTAAAGATGAGATGGATACAAAACAGTATAGGAAAGAATAAGGCAACGATTCCGAAGTAAGGAAATGTTTTAGGGGGTATAAAGATATTCAGATAAACGGAACATAATAAAATTGCTACAATACAATGGATTGTAAAAAATAAATAGTTTTTTTTTGTTTGTTTAATGAATATCATCTTTATTTTGATGAGTTAAATAAGAAATCTTTTTCTTCTTTTGTCAGGCTTTCATATCCGCTTTTGGAAATTTTATCCAATATGGTGTCTATTTGTTTTTGTTTTTCTATTTTCTTATCAGCAAATTCTTCGTCCGTTTTAGGTTTGAAGGAACTATAATCAGATTGTTCCTTTTCTTTTTCTTTTTTCACTTTTAAACGGGGTTTGGAATTGAAAAATGAGAAGAATTTGTCAAAAGTGGAAAAATCGGGAACCCATTTTCCTAAAAAATCATTTCCTGTCTGGAACGTTTTCATGTAAAAATATCCGAAAGCAGCAGCTCCCACACGGGACATAATCAAGTTAAAAACCTGATTCTGATTAATTAAGGAAAAAATATCCAGTCCAATCAGAATAAGGCCTAAAATATAGATGGGAAACCGGAGAGGTAAAGGAAACAGGCTTACTTCCATTTTAGGATTGTAAGAAATAATGGCAAACAGGATGCTGTAAATACCTAATACGGCTCCACTTAAAAATGTAAAGGTATTTCCTGTTATAAAACTGGTAATCAAAAAAATAATTCCACCCACAGTATTTCCTAAAAAGAAAAATTTAATAAAACTTTTTCCGTCAAAATAAGTTCTGAAAATTTGTTCGGTGAAATAGAGCATTAGCATTACTAATACTAGCTCCAGCAGATGGGTGTGAATAAAAGGAAAAGTAAAAAGAGTCCATATGTAAGGAATAAAATCGTGTGCGGACAATAAAAAAAATGAAGCAAGGGAAAGATTGAAAAATTTAAACAGGATAAAATTAATTATCCAATAAATAAACGAAGCTATTACACAGAAGTAAATAATTTTTATTCCTTCCGTTCCTTTTTTGTAATAGTTGGTTAGTGTATTTATGAAATCATTCATCTTTCTTTGTTCTTGTTAATTCCACCGATACCTGTTTTTCATCCAATGCCGGGTTAGAAAGAAGCCGAATACGGCACCGCCTAAGTGGGCAAAATGCGCTACATTGTCACCCTGTGCCTGCTGAAGTCCTAAGTATAGTTCCAGTAAAACCATGATGGGTATAAAATATTTGGCTTTCATAGGAATTGGAGGGAAAATCAACATTAATACGGAATTGGGGAACATAACACCAAAGGCTACTAAGACCCCGTAAATAGCTCCACTGGCTCCCATCATCGGAGTGATTAAGTCTTCATAAAATTTACTTGCTAAATCCTGATTGGTATTTTTAGGCAATGTACTCATCCATTGACTCCACATTTCCTGGATATTATTGGAAGAATCGAAACTTAACCGGGCATATTTTCCTACTTCGTCTAAAGGGACATTGGCGGAGACCAGAGCATCGTACACGTGTTTAAATTCAAAATAATTAGCCAGATTGAACAGGGCAAAAGCACCTAATCCGCATACAAAATAAAGAATCAAATATTTTTTTGTTCCTAAGGCTTGTTCTACTGCCGAGCCAAACATCCATAAGCTAAACATATTAAAGAAAAAATGCGCAAAATTTCCATGCATAAACATATGGGAAATGATTTGGTACCAATGAAAATTGGGGGATAAAGGGAAGAAAGCTCCAAAAATTATATCCAAATCGATTCCTCTCATGGCTAAGAGATATTTTCCTGCAAAAAAAATGGCGTTCAGGATTAATAAGTTCTTGGTTACAGGGGGGATATATCGGTTCATTATTTATTCTCTGTATTAATTAAAATCGGGTAGATTTACTGTTTCGTAATTTTTTTTCCCAAAAGGGCTGAATTTAGGGAAACCAAGTGTCTCAAAACGCTCCCATATCGGGTAAAGTTGAGATGCCTGTATAAATTCATTTCTTTTTTTTGCAGAAACTTTGGAAACCGATTTGCTGAAAAAAACGGCAAATTCTTCTTCCGAATGTTCTGATAGCTCACTTAACAAATCATCAATCAATTCTATTACTTTATCCTGAGGTATATCAGAGGGTATAGCTGTAATAGTTAACAAATCTTCTTCAATATCCATATCGAACCCCTGTGCAAAAAGAGAGGTTTTAATGGAGTCTAATTTTTCTTTTTCCATTTCATAAACAGGCCTTTCCAAGGGAAACAGTAATTGCTGGCTTAGAGCGTTTCCTTTGGAATTTTTTAAATAATTCTCATATAAAACTGTTTGATGGATTCTGTAAGGATCCAATAACCATAGATTATTTTCCCGTTCCATAACCCATCTTCCGTTATTCAGACGTAACAAATATTGTTCCTCTATTGAAGGTGAAGGTAAATCAAACAGATCGGAAGTCAAATTGTCTTGTCTGGCAGAAGCATATAATTCACTCAGACTTATTTTGTCAGTATGAGAGGGTTTGTCGGGTTTATTTTCAAAAGGGTTGTAAGAAGGATTTATTTTTATGTTAGGCTCAATTATGGGGGTGTTTTTTTGAGCCGGAGGAAAATTCCAGTCCGGATTTTGTTCGAAATCCAGGCTGGGAGCTATATTATAAACCCCTAATGATTTTTTCACAGCTGTTCTTAATAAAGCATAGATAGACCCCTCATCTTCAAATTTAACTTCCGTTTTAGTCGGGTGGATGTTTACATCTATTTTTTCGGGATCTATTTCTATATATAGGAAAAAAGAGGGTAAATATTTAGGGGGAATTAGTCCTTCAAAAGCATCCTGAACGGCTTTATTAAAGTAGCCGGATCTGAAAAACCGGTGGTTTACAAATAAAAATTGTTCTCCTCTCGCTTTTTTTGCACTTTCGGGTTTTCCTGCAAACCCGGTAAGTTTAATCCAGTCCAGCTGTTCTGAAATAGGAACTAACTGGTTTTGGATTTTTCTTCCGAAAATTTCTGAAATTCTTTGTAGCAGGCCTCCTGAACGGAGACGGAACAGTTCTTCTTCATTATTGAATAGCTGAAACTGAATGTTTTCATGAGCCAGAGCTACCCGGTGAAATTCGTCTAAGATATGCCGTAATTCTACGGAATTGGATTTTAAAAATTTTCTTCTGGCAGGAACATTGAAAAATAAGTTTTTCACTGAAAAGGAAGAGCCTTCGGGGGTATTTATTGAATTTTGAGATTTTATTTCTCCTCCTTCTATAAGTATCTGAGTACCTAATTCATCTTCTTCCTTTCTGGTTTTGAGCTCTACCTGAGATACCGCGGCAATAGAGGCCAGGGCTTCTCCCCTGAAACCTTTGGTATGAATACGAAAGATGTCTTCGGTAGTTGATATTTTGGAAGTAGCATGCCGCTCAAAAGACATTCGGGCATCGGTTATGCTCATTCCAGTTCCGTTATCTACCACCTGAATCAGATTACGGCCGGCTTCTTTAATGATTAGTTGTATTTGGGTTGCTTTTGCATCTATGGCATTTTCTAATAGTTCTTTAACAACGGAAGAAGGTCTTTGAACCACTTCTCCGGCTGCTATCTGGTTAGCTACATTATCTGAAAGCAATCGAATTATATCAGACATAAATACAAAGTTATTAAAACTTTTGAAACCCGTTTATAATATTTATAATCAAAACAGATATGTATCTCTTATTATTTTTACTAATTGAATTTTTAAAGATTTAATCCAGGGATAAAAACATTTTTGATAGATTAAGTTTAAGCAGTACGAATAAGTATTTGTTTAGATTGTCTGACAGGGTTGATTTCGGATATTTTTTTTGAGAGAACGTTTTTATATAATTAAAGCAAGAAAGAAAATTTTTTCCATTCATTTTTTTTTTATGCAACAGAGATGAAAAGTTAAGGGAATCTGTTTTTTCTTTTTTCTTATTTTTTTTCTTATTTTTTTCTTTTTTATTATAAAAGTCTATAAAATTATCATATCCTATGTATTTACATAAAAAATCTAAGATTCTTCTGTTAGGTTTTCCGGCCGCATTTTCCTTACCGACAATAAATTTGTCATAGTATCTTACAAAAGTTTTCTCACTTATGTATATTTTAAAATCATGTTCAATTTTAAAGGAAATATGTTTAGACAGAGGTGTTTTTAATATTTGTAGAGATTCTTTCCGAGCCTTTTCAAAAGCCAGAATAACAATTTGTTTTATAACCTCTTTGTATTCCATGAATCAAGTCAGACTTTGTCTTTGCTTAAATAATAATTTAAAATATAAAACAGCATTTTAAAAATTATAAAATTGTCTGTAACAAGTCTTTAGTTTGTCTGTATTTTTCGTTTAAATCTCAGTTATTTTGTATTGAAATTCATTTTGTACTTATTACAAATGTACAAAATGAATTTCAATACAAAATAGAAAAAATACAAGGACATGGGAAGGGATTTGGAAGAGAGTTATTTTTTCTGTTTTTTGATCTCAGTATTTTTAAAATTAGCCAGACAAGATATAATGGTATGAATTTACTTAGACTAAGTTTGAATTACTGTGTTATTTGTTAATTTGATAGAGGGTTGAATACTTAAATTAAAAATAAAAACGTTAAAATTATAAAGAATATAAAAAATGAAAAAGTTACTATTTATTACAGCTCTAATTTCAGGATTGTTTATTGTATCATGCACGGATGATTACAACGATTTAACGGAAAAGTCTCCATTGAGCAAAGAAAGCGCAGAGGTATCAAGAGCACCAGGGGTTGATACTGGTGGAGAAACAGGAGCGCCTCCAATTAGGAAAATAGCTGTTACTACTGCTGAAGAAGATACAAGCAGCGGAACAACAAAAACCGATTCAAAATAAGAGGTTTTTAGGGAATTTTGGTAATAAAATTAATTATGAAGTGAATTTAAATATAGATGTAGGGGGGTAATTTAAGTGAGTAGATATAATTAATCTTTATACAAAAGTAAATAAAGGGGGTAAAAATTGCTCCCTTTATTTTTGTTTGTGCGAAAAAATCAGTACATTTAGAGAATATTATATAATACTGTAAATAACTGTATTTTTGTATATGTTTAGAAGATAATGGAAAGGTGGGTTCAGGTATTTCTGTTTATGATATTTGCCTGGGGTGTTTTTTATTCCTGTGTGGATAAAAACAATTCTTCTTTCTTTACAGACGAAACAAAAGATACTTTGCGGGTTCCTCAATATGACGATCATACTTTTAAAACAGCTTATAAGGCTATTGTTGCAGCCAAAGAAAATAAAAGCACGGCCCGGCTGGCCAAGATATATTTTGAAATGGGGTATTATTATCTGGGTAAAAATAGAAGCGACAGCGCCTATTACTATTTTAATCATTCAAAAGAAGAATTTTCGTTGATCCATGATACTTCTTTCGTTGCGAAAAATTTCATCAATATGGCAATTGCTCAAAAGAATGAAGGGGATTATTATGGAAGTGAGGAAACTGTAGTGGAAGCCTTGAAATTATTAAAAACCCGAAAAGATTTTGCTTCTATGGCTTTTGCTTATAATATTCTAGCTATATCTAAAGCAGACCAGAAAGATTATTCCCAGGCAAAGGAATACTATAATCAATCCTTACTGTTTTCTCAAGATTCGGTTTTAAATGTAACTGTCAAAAATAATCAGGCAGTAGTAGATATAAAAGCCAAAAATTATAGTAGCGCGATAAAGACTCTTTCAGAGTTATTGAATAATCCTTTTTTAGACCAGCATCCCAAAGATTGGACAAGGGTTGTAGATAACCTGGCTTATGCCCGCTGGCTGAGTAATTCCTCTTATAATGCGGAACCGGAGTTTTACCGTGCCCTGCAAATTCGGGAGAAAGACAATGATTTATTGGGACAGACTGCTAGTCATTCCCATTTGTCCGAATATTTTACCCGGACTGATCCTAAAAATGCTATTTCCCATGCAGAGAGAATGTATAAAGTTGCTACACAATTAGAATCTCCGGATGACAGATTGGAAGCGCTGGAGAAATTAACCCTTTTGGAAAATCCGGTACAGGCAAATAAGTATTTTTCCATTTATTTACGTATTAATGATAGTCTGCAAACTGCAAGAAGCCATGCTAAAAACCAGTTTGCCTTAATCCGTTATGAGGTTGAAAAAAACAAGGAGGAAAATTTACAGTTGAAAGCGGAAAATGCCCAAAAGAATTATCAGATATTCAGGCAAAGGGTAATTGTATTTTCCATAATAGCGATTACTTTATCGGGAGGTATTCTTCTTTGGTTTTGGTATAAGAGGAGAAAGGAAAAGTTCAGGCAGGAAAAAATGGAAGAAGTCCATCGTACGGAGCTCAAATATTCTAAAAAGATTCACGATGAAGTAGCAAACGGAATTTATTATCTGATGGTACAGTTGGAAAATAATTTTCAGATGGAAAAGACAGCGATTTCCGATAGCCTGGAAAGATTATACCATAAGTCAAGGAACATTTCTCATGAATCGGAGCTTAAATCCGATATAAAAAATGATTTTTCAACGGTTTTAAGAAATATGTTGCAACCTTACGGGGGAGAAGATATTAAAATCATTATAATAGGAAATGAGCCCCATTTGTGGGAGAAAGTTTCAGCGAATAAAAAGGAGGAGATTTACTATGTTCTTATTGAGTTGATGACTAATATGAAAAAACATAGTAAAGCAAGTCTGGTAACTTTAAAATTTAAACAGGAAAATAATACTATCACTATTGATTATTTTGATAATGGCATAGGATTGGTAGATAAAAACTGGAAATCTAACAGAGGATTAAAAAATATGGAAACCCGTATAAATTCTATTCAGGGAAAATTCTATCTTGACAAGGGAAATAAAAAAGGGTTTTCTGTGAAAATGACTGTAACCATTTAAAAAAATTAATTATGTTTAAAAAAATTCTTATAGCCGAAGATTTTGATAGTTGCAGTATAGGGATGATGAAAATTGCTAAGGAACTTCAGATTTCGGTGGTGGATCAGGTTTTTTATTGTGATGATGCTTTATTGAAGGCACAACGGGCTATTATGGAACAAAAGCCTTATCAATTATTGATTTCTGATTTATCATTTGTTTCCGATTACAGAGAACAAAAACTTTTAGGCGGGGAAGATCTGATACAAGCAGTTAGAAAAGAGCAGCCTTCGATCAAAATCATTGTTTTTTCAATTGAAAATAGATTTCACAGGATTAAATCTATGTTCGATAAGTATAAGATCAACGGTTTTGTTACTAAAGGAAGGGACGATATGAAAGAACTAAAAGAAGCAATTACTGCAGTTTATCAGAATAAAACTTACATATCACATAATGATGAAGAACCTTCTGAAAGCAATGTTCACGAGTTTTCGGAATATGATATTAATATATTGAAATTTCTTTCCCAGGGGTTTACCCAAAAACAGATAGAACTTTATTTTAAAGAAAAAGATATTACTCCTAACAGTGCAAGTTCCATAGAAAAGAGGTTGGCAATATTGCGGGATACCTTTGGTGCAAAAGATACCAAACAATTGTTAAGTATAGTCATAGAACTGGGAATTATATAATCATGTCAACATTCTGATATGGATTAAATCTTATTTTAAAATTTTTTTGATTTTTTTTCGGTTTTTACGGATTTCCGTAAGGATAAGTGATATCCTTGTCATATCTTTGGACTATAGAAGTTACAGAAGATCAAGGTAAGAGTCTGTTTGTATATAAGTTAGCTGGTTTTAAAAATAAATAATTTCAAACATAAGTTGTACAAACTAAAGGCATCAATCCGTACAGATTGATGCCTTTTTAATTTATTTTTAGTTAAAAATTTTAAAATAGTTGGCTTTTTGGGAAAAATTAATTTGCAATAACCCCATCCTTCATTTCCAATTTTCTATCTGCCATTTCTGCCAGATGTGAGTTGTGGGTAACTATAATAAAGGTCTGATTAAATTCTTTTCTTAACTGGTAGAACAATTGATGCAGATCTTCCGCATTTTTAGAATCCAAATTTCCCGAAGGTTCGTCTGCCAGAATTACTTTAGGGTCATTCATCAAAGCCCGGGCAACTGCGACTCTTTGTTGTTCACCTCCGGACAATTCTCCCGGTTTATGTTCTAGACGATGGGAAAGACTCAGATAGCTGAGTAGTTCTTTTGCTTTTTTTTGTAATTCCGTTTTTGTTTTTCCGGCAATCATTCCGGGAAGCATAACATTTTCTAAAGCGGTAAATTCCGGCAATAGCTGATGAAACTGGAAGATAAAACCAATATTCTGGTTTCTGAATTGGGAAAGTTCTTTATCTCTTAATTGGGTAATGGCTAAATTGTCAATCTCAATAAGACTGTAATATTTTTCCGGTGAGGTAGGTTTATCTAAAGTTCCTATGATTTGCAATAAAGTGGATTTACCTGCTCCGGATTCGCCCACAATAGTAACTATTTCTCCTTTGAGAACATGCATGGAAACTCCTTTTAAAACTTCCAGATTACCAAAAGATTTATGTATATTTTTTATCCGTATCATGTAAATATTTTATCAAAAATACTGAAAACTTATTGAACTACGGTGATCATTTTATTAGAAATAACTTTTCCTGAAATCCCAAAAGGCTTGATGGCAATATAGCTTTTATAAACACCTGCCGGTAAGTCTGAAATATAAACAGAAAAGGTTTTTTTAACCTCCGTATTTTTTGGAATTTTAATAGATTCGGAGAAGGGAATATACATAACAGTGATTAAAGAACTGCTGTCCACAAAAACAACTCCGGCTTCCAGGTTACCACCCTTTATCAAAGTTAAATCTTCAGCATAAGGATTAAACCATTTGGTATTCATGGTCTGAAAAGAATCTTTCTTTTTCGAAAAACTGACAGGGCTGACTTCACAGTTTATTTTTGGATAGGAATGAAACTCATTGATCGCTTTATAAAACTCTTTTTTGTTATCCTCATCCAGAATATAATCAGAAGAAATATTTTCCAGTCCGAAAAAAGTAATGGGTTGTCCCTGAATATTTTGTTCGGAATTCCACAAATCATACTGAGATTTCCGGTGAGTATAAACCTGTAGGCAGGCAGAAGGTTCCTGAGTGTAAAAATTGTATAAAGCTGCTTTTTGATACCTTTCAAAAACAGCAATTCCTATATTAACTTTATGTGCATCCCATACAAATTGTTTCAATTTATCCATGGGAGTATAGGAAACGAAGAAAGGGAAAAATAAAAGTATTCTTATCAGGAATAATAGTCCAATGTAAATAAAAGACAGCCGGGTTACCCATTTATGGGAACGGTTTTTGTAAAATAAATAAACTAAAGGAATGAAAGTTATGTAAATAATTAAATTCCATTGCGGTTGTATCCTTCTTGTGATGGCACATAATCCGAAAAACAAAATACCCCCTATGGAAATCCATTGCAGGGATTTTGCCCATGTGTTTGTTGAGTCCGGTTTTTTAAAAATGCTCTTTCCGTAGAAATAAAGGAGTAAAGGATTACCGATTGCCAGTAATCCGGCTAACCATTCGCCCCAGGGAAATCCCGTAATCTTTTTTTGATTTCTTTCATACAAATGATACCTTATAGATGGCCAGTCATGATTATATTGCCAGTAAAGATGAGGTAAATATAAAACAAGGGAGAATAAAAGAGCCCCATAAAACCATTTGTTTTTATACAGTATTTTAATAAAAGGAAGAAAAGCCAAAATTATCAAAATTGCCCCATGATATTTTGAATATAAGGTTAAGGTCATGGAGAGCCCTAAAAACATAGTGTTTTTTAAGTTTTGATTTTCTATAAATACTTTCCATCTCCAAAGAAAAAAAGAACCGAATAGCAATAAAGGAGTATCCGGGGTGGAAATAAATCCTAATACCTGAAAAATCCCTACAGATCCGAACAATCCCAAAAATAAATAATTTTCTTTTTCGTTTTTAGGGCGAAGGATATGCATCCAGATAAGAAAAAGTAAAACCTGGGATATTATGGCAGCCAGACGAACACCCAAAGCGTTAGGAAACAGTAAATAACCTCCTTTAATAAACAGGGCGACCATAGGAGGATGGTCGAAATATCCCCATTCCAGATGTTTTGACCATACCCAGTAATAGGCTTCATCATCAACAAGGGGAAGGGTGTAAGCCTGAATAAGGTTGAAAATAAACAAGATAAAAACAAAACAACATTGTGTTTTTTGTATAGAATTAAATTTCATTAATAAAGTCAATTATCATTAATCGCTAATAAACAAATTTAATAACTTAAAGTAGATAAAACGAAAAACTTTCGGAAGTTAACTCCCGAAAGTTTTATAGATATAACTAGTTTATAATTTTTAAGCCAGTTGTTTTTCAACTTTGAATCTCCATCCGAAAGGGTCTTCCAGCTGATTAGTTTGTATGCCTACCAATTGTTTTTTCAGGAACGCAGCATAGCTTTCTTCGTCATTCAATTGAGGAAGCTCCATAACCAGATCGTTATATCCTACATGAGAATACCGGTTTACCACTACAGCCGTGCCACATCCGAAAACTTCTTTCAAAGTTCCGGATTTATAGGCATTTACCACATCGTCAACAGAAATTCGTTCTTCCTTTACGTCTATATTGTGGTGCCGGGCTACCTGAATCAGACTGTCACGGGTAACCCCGTTTAGAATAGTGTTAGAAGTAGGAGGAGTGTAAAGAGTATCTCCTATTCGAAGCATAACATTCATAGTCCCTGATTCCTCAAAATATTTATGTTCCTTACTATCAGTCCAGATTACCTGATCGTATCCCTCTTTGTTGGCTAACAGAGTCGGATAAAAAGAGGATCCGTAATTTCCAGCGCATTTGGTGAATCCTACTCCACCGTCCACTGCACGAGTATAGTAATTTTCAATTTTTATTTTCAAAGGTTTGTCATAATAACTATTTGCCGGTGAAGACATAATAGCAAACGTATATTTATTGGAAATCCGGGCGGAAAACA
The DNA here is from genome assembly GCA_031548225.1 of Apibacter sp. Classification (GTDB taxonomy): domain Bacteria; phylum Bacteroidota; class Bacteroidia; order Flavobacteriales; family Weeksellaceae; genus Apibacter. Next base: position 5,979 of record JAVBRH010000093.1, on the reverse strand, counting down.
TCTCTTCCGAAGCATACATGGTAGGGCGGATATAGAGTGAACTTCCTTCTTTCGTAGGAATCCAACCGCGATCCAAATCCATCAAAGCATACAGTCCATCTAAAAATGCTTCCTTAGTAATATGGGGCATAGCCAGCCGTTCCGCAGATTTATTGATTCGTTCAAAGTTTCTTTCAGGCCGAAACAAAAAAACATCATTGTTTTCATCTTTATAAGCTTTCATTCCCTCGAATATGGCCTGACCGTAGTGGATAGCCATTAGGGCAGGAGAATAGTTCATTCCCCCATAAGGCATAATAACAGGTTCTCCCCATTTTCCGTCTTCGTATTCACAAATTAGCATATGGTCGGAAATGTTAGCTCCAAAAGGGGAATTATTAGGATCTACAGTATCTAATCTTGAATGTTGGATTTTATTTATTTTCATTTAGGTATAAGTTAGGTATAAGTTATAAATTGAAGTTTGGTCTTACAAAATTAGTAAATAATTCGTCTTATTGATGAAAAAAGTATTGTAATTTTGAATAGAATTAATTTAATTTCATGTTATCACGAGTTATTGTAACTACATTGGAAGGAACGAAAACCCTGGAGATACCGGAGTGGAATGAGTGTTATCATTCACGCCATGGGATCTTGCAGGAATCTTCCCATGTATTTATTGTCAATGGGTTAGATCAATTAAAAGCATCTGAGATTTCTGTTTTGGAGATGGGTTTTGGGACTGGATTTAATGCTCTGCTGACCTTATATAGATCTATGGAAGAAAAAAAGAAGATTAATTATTATGCCCTGGAGAAATATCCGGTTAGCAAAGAAGAAATAGAGGAGTTGGAATACTGGAAGGTATGGGACGGAAAAAATGCAAAAGAATACTATTTTTCTTTGCACGAAGCCGAATGGGAAAAGACAGTAGAGATTAATGAGTTTTTTCGGATAACTAAATTTAAAACGGATTTTTTTAATTTAAAGGATCTTTCTATTCCCGGTATTGATCTGGTGTATTATGATGCTTTTGGAGCAAGAGTACAGCCGGAACTTTGGGAGGAAGAAATATTTAAACAAGTATATGATGTAATGTCTCCGGGGGCTTTGCTGACTACTTATTCCAGTAAAGGAAGTGCCCGGAGGGCGATGCAGGAAGCGGGATTGACCGTAGAAAAAAAAGAAGGACCTAAGGGTAAAAGAGAAATGGTAAACGCATGGAAGAGATAAAAAAATTAAATTTGAGAGTGTATGCGCTTCTCATTAATAAGGATAAACTTCTTTTTTTAGAAGAGATGTATGAAGGAAGACGGTTACTAAAACTTCCCGGAGGCGGATTGGAACTGGGAGAAGGAACCCGGGAGACTTTGGAAAGAGAGTTTATGGAGGAATTGAATTTAAAAGTGGAAGTGAAGGAGCATTTTTATACCCAGGATTTTTTTTTCAGATCTGAACTGACTCCGGATAAACAATTATTAACGGTTTATTATAAAGTGGATTGTAAAGATTTCTCAACTTTGAAAATAATGGATAAGGATATAACGGAAATTATCTGGATTCCTTTACAGGAGTTAGATATAGAAAAAATCCCTCTTCCGGTAGATAAGATCGTAATCGGGAAATTGTTGGATGATCTATAATCGGGATGGAAACTTTTATACCTTAATTTTAATTAGGTTACGTTTTTTAATAGTTTCCGGGTTATAAAATTAGGAAACAGTTTGTTTATATTCCACAACACGAATACTTTATCTTTTTTACCTATATAAGTCTGGTATTTTCGTTTCTTTATAGCTGTAATTATCTGGCGGGATGCCAGATCTAAAGGACATCCTGTTTGCTCAGCCTTTCCGCCTGTTATCTTTCCGTCTTTATCAAGGGCTTTGGTTACCAGATCTGTTTGTAAACTTCCCGGGATAAGGAGAGTTACATCAATAGGATAAGACACCAACTCGGCCCGTAAACAGCCAAAATAACCGAGCAAGGCAGATTTTGCCGCAGCATAGCTCGATCGGCCCGGTAAATGAATATCAGCTAACAATCCGGAAACTACTACAATATGACCGTTCTTCCGGGAAACAAAGTGAGGGAGCAAACAGCGGGTAAGTTCTGTAAAACTGAAATAATCAATTTCCATGATTTTTCGTTCCACTTCCGGATTTGTTTCTACAACCATGCTCCTTTGGGCAATTCCTGCATTGTGAATAATTATATCAATAGAGCCGAAAAGGGAAATAGCTTCCTTGGTTTTGTCCTGAAAGGTTTCTTTTTTTTCTAGGTCAAGAGTTAAAACCCGGCCTTGCTTTACTTTGGATTTAACCGCTTCAAGGGCCTCTGTTCTTCTTGCAGACAGGATAAGATTAGCCCCTTCATCCGAGAAGGCATAAGCTAAAGCTTCTCCCAGTCCTGAAGAAGCTCCGGTAATCCAGATAGTCTTATTTTGGAATGCACCTATACCCATGGATTAACTTTATATGTTAAAATTAATCATTTTATTTGTAAGGTAAACGATTGACTTGTTCTTTATTTAATAAAGAATAATTTCTTAACAGTCTTTTTAAACCGGGCTTTGGATTCGATTTTATGGTTAAATTTTTTCTGGTAGAAATCAATTTTGGTTTTCACTTCTTCCAGTGGATACCCTGAAACCCGGGAATATTCTTCCATAAACCAGTCCAGATAAGGCTGTTCTTTAATATTATTGGAAAGGCTTTTCATTTTCACATCAAAAGACAACTCTTCATGAAAGGCCATTCGGTTGAGGTCGACCAGGTACATTTCATAATTGTTGTTTTTTCGGATAACTAAGGTGTTTCCGGGAGTGTTGTCCTTGATATACACTCCTTTGGTATGTACCCGGTGAGAGAATTGGGCATACGCTTTTGTACATTCAAAAGCATCAGGTTGTTCATATAATTCTCTTATGGTGAAATGGTAGGGAGTGTATTTGGAAATATAATAACTGGAGGTTATTCCCAACAGATCGGAATTTTCCATATAAGCAATGGGTTCCGGGTTTAGAATCCCGAGTTCAAGTAATTTCTGTCCATGCTCAAAAGAGCGCCTTGCTTTTGATTTGCGGAAATATTTATAAGCTATTTTATTAATGATGTGAGGTTTTTTGAAACTTTTAATCACAATAAAATCATTCTGAAAAGGAATCTTCTTTATTACATTCCTTTCAGGATTTCCTAAGATATCATCATAATCGGAAAGGCCTTTTATGATAGAATACAGAGAATCTTTATCTTTTAAATAGGTATCTGCCAGTAAAAACTTTTGCATTAAAATCTGCAATTTTAAAAGTTCAATCCAGAGCCTGATTCGGGTATCGGGATTTATAATTGTCCTGCAATATTAGAGATAATTAGGGAATTATTATGTATTTCAGCACAACAAATTTAAGATATTTCCGTTTTTTTAGTAGCTTTGCCTTAATTAAAAATAAATGAGGAGAATTATTTATACTATATTGATTTTGAGTTCATTTACGGCCTGTTCCACCAAAAAAACGGGAATGGCTAACCGTACTTATCATAGAGTGACTTCCTGGTATAATACTATATTTAATGGAAATGTAGCTCTTGAAAACGACTTGAAAATGAAACAACAGAGTTATACGGATAATTTTTCTTCTATTTTGAGGGTAGAACCCATTGATCCGTTTGCTAAAGAGGATGAAAATTTTACAGCAAGCTACAATTCTTTCACTCCTTCAGGGGATGGACAGGTTTCTCAGGCTCAGGGATTAGACAGAGTAATAGAAAAAGGAAAAAAAGCCATAGAAAATCATTCGATGCTGGTTAAAGGAAAGGAATACAACTCCATGTTAGGAGAGGCTTACCTGATGTTAGCAAGAGCTTATTATTATAAAAAAGAACCTTTTGAAGCGCTGAATTATCTGAATTATATGAATACCACCATGGTAAAAAACAGGAAGGAGGATCAGAGCCGGGTTTATATGGCATTAGCACAGGAACAGACAGGAAACTCATTTGAGGCAAATGAAATTTATAGAGACTTGTTAAGCTCTGACATGAAAAAAAGAGATGCAAAGTTTGCTATCAGAGCCTATTCTCAGTTTTTGATCAATGAACAGCGGTATGAAGAAGGTATTGCCGCTTTGGGAGTGGCTAAAAAGTATAACAAGACTAAATATGACAGAGGAAGATATAGTTTTATACAGGGGCAGTTATCTGAAGAGATGAAGAAAGAGAAAAAAGCAGTTGAATACTATCAGATGGCATACAAAAAGAAGCCTTCTCCTGAGCTGGAAATCAAATCCCAGATAGCATTATCCCGACTTTTTGAAGGAGATACTATAGCCTATCATCGCCGGATAGATTTTTTAAAAAAATTGACAAAAGAAGGATTATATCAGTCAAGGAAAAATGAATTACTTTATGCTATGGGTGTTACTTCTTTAAAAATGAAAAAAGAAAAGGATGCCATGAAATATTTAAAGCAATCCTTAAAAGAAAAGGAAAGCGATCCTCAGGTCAGGGCACTGGCTTTTCAGACGGTAGGAGATATATACTTTTCACGACCGGATTACATTTATGCGGGAGCTTATTACGACAGTGCAGTTTCCCGTTTTACGAATCCTGAAATGAAAAGTAAGCTGGCAGGAAAAAACAGCTCATTAAAGGAAGTGATTAAGAAGTATTATCTGGTAAAGAAAAATGACAGTATTCTTATGGTTGCACATATGGAGCCGGAGCAGAGAAATGAATATTTTCAGAAATATATAGATAAGCTGAAAACAGAAGAAGAGAAAGAGAAAAAAGAACTGGAGAAAAAAATGCAGGAAGCAAATACCACTGTTTTTGCAACGGAGACTTTAGCTGATGGAAGCACCGGATTTGCCTCTGTATCTACGCCTACAAGCGGAAGTAAATGGTACTTTTATAATACGAGTTTGAAGCAGACAGGACAATCCGAGTTTAGAAGATTGTGGGGTGACCGTTCTTTAGTTGATAATTGGAGGATGAGTAAACAGACTTCCAGTCTGGACGATTTGAAAAATCAGTTGTTAGGTCAGGAATCAGCAAAAAATCCGAGAAGGTTTGAAGTGACTTATTATACTGAAAAGATTCCCCAACCGTCAGAATTGGAGAGCTTAAAAAAACAAAGGGATACTGCCGAGCTGGCATTGGGAATTATGTATTATGACAAATTACACGATGCAAAATCAGCTACTTCTACTTTAGAACATTTGATTTCCACGCCTCCGCATGATCAGGAGCTTACGTTAGCTGCCATGTATAATATCTACCGGTTCAATAAAGAAGGGAATTCGGAAGTCTCGAAAAAATATGCAGATTTAGTTACAACCAATTATCCTAATTCCCGTTATGCATATAACATTCTGAATCCGGAAGTAAATATTTTTAAATCCAAATCATCTGGTGCAGTCCAGTTCTATGAAGAGGCATATAAGAAATATGAAAGTGGAAAATATAGCGAAGCCAAGGAAATGTCGGTACAGGCATTACAAAAATATCCGACAGACGAAATAATTGCTAAGTTTTCATTATTGTCCGCTTTTTGTGATGCCAGATTGGGAAATAAAGCTGCATTTATAGAAGGATTGGAAAGAGTATCCATGGCATTTGAGAATAGAGAGGAAGGGAAGAAGGCGACGGAATTGCTGGCATTTTTCAAGGAAAAAGAAAAGCAGGAAAATACCCCCAAGCCTAAGCTGGAGGAAATAAGACAACCCGAAAATATTATGGAAGATCCGGATTTCGTTTCTCCTCCTGCAAATGATACTCCAAATACAGGATCAGGAAAAGCAAATAACGGAAAGAAACCTACCGAATCAAGACCAAGATCGAAAGTGGGAAGTATGGACTAATCTAAGAGGGTTAAAATACTCAGAAACAATATGTTTCTTCTTAATAAATTTTGATGGATAAAACTTATTATAAACCTCTTGTCATAATTTAGTTTCATTTTATGAAAATCGCATACTAAATTTTTATTTTCCGAACA
>JAVBRH010000258.1:0-4388 GCA_031548225.1 Apibacter sp. | reverse complement strand
CCCCGCATTCCCGACCAGCCGATAATCAGACATTCTTTGAAACTCAGGGGTTCAAACTTTTTTAATCGTTCCAGTTTTTTTAACAGGCGATCGTGGCGTTGTTGCATTATCGTTAACTGTTGAGCAGTTTTTTCCGTATCTTTCTTTTGTAGTCTGATTTTTTGCATATCGTTGTGAATCCGTTTTTTTATTGCCGTTTCCCGTTTACGCATTATTTGAACCCGTTTATTGATAATCCGTCTGTTCAAGAACACAAAAAATATCCGTATGGCCAGAGCAACTAAAAATAGTAGGAAGGCGCAGATTATGAGGGGAATGATATAGTTAGGCGGGATATCTTTAAGTACGTAAGGGAACTCCAAACCTATCAGCAGAAATATTAATCCGCCGAGGATAAAGATAGAGATTTCCCATATTGATTTAGATTGCATGACTGCATTAGGTGAAAATTTATCTTTGTGTCCGGAAATAATTAATCCGGCAGTAACCACCGCGATAACTCCCGACACATGCATTTCTTCGGCAATGAGATAGGCTACAAAAGGCAATAACAGATTTAAACTGACTGTAACATTATCAGGCATACGCCGTTTTTTTATGATGAACACAAAAATTATCCAAATGGCGAAACCTACCAAAAGACCTCCGACAAGTGAAATGATGAACATGATTCCCGCTTCCCACCAAATGAACGAACTGCCTGCGACCGCTGCTACTGCAAAGCGAAAAACAACAAGTGCCGATGCATCGTTCACCAAACTTTCGCCTTCCAAGATAACACTTGTACGATGGGGTAAATTAAGCCCTTTGGTAACACCGGATGCAGCGATAGCATCGGGTGGAGAGAGGACGGCTCCCAATACGAAAGCCGTAGGCCACGTCATGCCCGGAATAAGGTAGTAAGCAAGGGCAGCAATACCTGCCGTTGTTATAAATATTAAAGTGATTGCTAAAGGAAATATAGTTTGCAGATTTTTTTTAAAATCTTTAAATGGAATATTGAATGCAGCATCGTAAAGCATTGGAGGAAGAAATATCAGGAATACGACTTCCGGGTTAATAGATAATTCACCGAAACCGGGTGTGAATCCTACACCTATACCCACAGCCAATAATAAAATAGGGTATGGCACTTTGCTTTTAGCTGCTATTGGAGAAAGACCAATGGCAATAGCCAGTAAAACAATAATAACAGTATAAAGTTCCATAATTGCTTATAAGTCTGGTTTAATGTCTTGATAAATCACAGGTGTGCCTAATATTTTGGAATGTTGTAGCTTAGGTTGTGCCTGTCTTTTTAATGATCTTTTACTGTAAAATTTCTTTTTCATTTTTTAAGGTATTTTTTTACAGATTTCCTATGAATAACTTTATATGTATTTAGGATTTATAAAATAATTTTTTCCAGTTTTTCACTGATGAAAAATTTGTTTCTTATTTGTAGTAATAAATCTGTGTTTGCCCGGGCGGGGATCATGATTTTTTGTATTCTTTCCTTATTTTTTATTTGGGAGTGAAGGGAATAAAAACCATATCCTTTTAAGATACCATTTTCCAATAACAGGAATGATTTCTCACTTATATTTCGGCCCGTACCTGTAAGCAGAAGGTGTTCTTCTTCCATGTTCAGTTCGGAGATTAAGGTTTGCAGAGAGCTATTTTCACCGGAGGGAATAGTATTCTGTATTTTTTTATCCAGAAAACTTTTTGCTTTTTCCAGAGAAGAAAAAGTTACCAGAGCCTCTTTTTTATTTTTTTTGTTGAGCGGGGCTACAATTAATTGTTTTTTTATTTTTTCCAGAAAGACTCCATATACGGATGAATTAAGTTCCCGTTTAGGTTTGTAATCCGGAATATTGATTTGAATTTCATTTTGGGCTTTAAGGGTGGCAATGATTTCATTTCCGGTTAATTCGAAACTGATGTTTTCGGTTTTTTGTTGTAATTCCTTAATCCGTTGACTTTTTCCGGTTAGTATTTTCCGGGCTTTGTTGGAGATATTGGAACTTTTATCTATGTATATGATTTTTCCTTCTTCGTCGTGAAGATAAAAAACACCGGTTTCTTGCGGAAGATCTTCCAGTAATTGAAGGATTTTTTTGTTGATGGAGGGATGTTTTATATACTTGACAGAGGATTGAATAATATTTTTTTGAGAATCCTTAGTTAATAAAAGCTGGAATAATTTGACCGTAGCTCGGGCGTCTCCATGAGCCCTGTGGCGATCACTCAGAGGAATACCCAGATCAGTGCAAAGATTTCCCAGAGAATAAGAAATCATATTGGGAATAAGGGTCTTACTTAATCCGAGAGTATCTAAAGTAGGTCTTTGAAAATCAAATCCCAAGCGGGAAAACTCCGTACGGATAATTCTGTAGTCGAAGTTCACGTTATGGGCGACAATAGTGGTATCTTCCGTTATTTCTACCAGTCTTTTTGCCAGTTCATAAAACTTCGGAGCGGTTCGTACCGTTTTAGAGGTAATTCCGGTAAGTTTTTGAACATAAAAATGAATTTCTTTTTCAGGATTGACGAGAGAAATAAAAGTATCCGTAATCTTTTCACCGTCAAAGCGATAAACTGCAATTTCTATTATACTCTCCTCATTATACTTACCTCCGGTAGTCTCTACATCTAAAATCGCATAATTCATATTCTCCTGCTTCTCTCAAATTCCGTCTTTTTATTATTTTTTCCGTTTGCTGACCCCCAGAGCACCAAAAAGCATTTTTGAGCCTTCTCTTACGATGGTTCTTCCCATGTCGCGTACAAAAGGAGAATTCATAATTTTCTCAAATGCAGAAGGTTCCTCTTTGGGTGTTTTGGAAGCAGTGGTTTTGGGAGGTGTTGAATCCGGATTTCCTGCTTGTGCCCCTGCTGCAGTGTCCATTCTTTTGCTTAAAATTTCATAGGCACTTTCCCGGTTAATATCCTGGGCATATTCCTTTACCAGTTCCGAGTTATTTACAACCTGGTCTATTTCTTCAGGAGTCAATATATCCATTCTGGAACTTGGAGAGATCATAAAAGTATCGGCAAGAGGAGTAGGTATTCCTTTCTCATCCAGAGAAGTAATAAATGCTTCTCCTATTCCCAGCTGTTGGATTAGCTCGTTGGCCTTATAATATTTTGTGGAAGGATAGTTTTCCACGGCTTTATCAATTTCTTTTTTATCTTTAGCGGTAAAACCCCGTAAAGCATGTTGTATTTTCAATCCCAGCTGGCTTAACACTCCGTCAGGCACATCTCCCGGAACCTGGGTGCAGAAATAAAGCCCCACACCTTTGGAACGGATTAGTTTTACCATAGTTTCTATCTGATTTAACAGGACTTTGGTGGCTTCATTAAAAATCAGGTGGGCTTCATCTATAAATATAGCGAGTTTAGGCTTATCCAAGTCTCCTACTTCAGGAAAAGTCTGATATATTTCTGAAAGCAGGCTCAGCATAAAGGTTGAAAAGAACTGAGGATTATTTTGAATATCCGTCAATCGTATAATGCTTACTACTCCCAGACCGTTTTTGGTATGCAGCAAATGGGCCGTATCGAAACTTGGCTCCCCGAAAAAGCGGGTAGCGCCCTGTTGTTCCAGGGTAACAATGCTTCTTAAAATCGCTCCGAGGGAACTGGCGGCAATAGCCCCATAATTTTGCGATAATTCCGCTTTTCCCTGTTCGTTATCGGTTAAGAACTGAAGAACTTTCCGCAAATCGTCCAGATCAAGCAAAGGAAGTTTTTTATCATCGCAATACTTGAATACAATAGACATAATGCCCGTTTGGGTATCATTCAGTCCCAGTATTTTGCTTAACAAAACGGGTCCGAATTCCGTGACGGTTGCCCGCAGCCGAACACCCTTTTCCTGGGAAATGGTTAACAGCTCAACCGGAAAACCTTGTGCCGTATAGGATAATCCTAATTTTTCATATCGTTCTTTGATTTTGGAATTATTGGCGTCTCCCGGCTGTGCAATTCCACTCAGGTCTCCTTTAATATCCATTAGCAAGGTAGGGACTCCCTGAAGGGAAAGCTGTTCTGCCAGTATTTGTAAAGATTTCGTTTTTCCGGTTCCGGTAGCTCCGGCGATTAGGCCGTGCCGGTTGATCATTTTTAAAGGTACGGATATTTCCACCTCAGGAATTACCTCTCCGTTCAGGATTGCTTTTCCTAATACGATTTTTTCTCCTTTGCAGGTATAGCGCGAAGTTAATTCTTCAATAAACTGTTCTTTCATAACTATTGAGTTACTAAAATAAGTGGTAAAGTTAGCTATTTTGAATGAAAAATAATATCGGAGTAAATTAAATTAATAAAAGGTTTAAAATAAATCGTTGATACAGAGGGATGGACTAAAAGCTAATACATATCAGTTATAATTTTATTCATTA
>JAVBRH010000261.1:0-3593 GCA_031548225.1 Apibacter sp. | reverse complement strand
ATTAACAATAGAATTTAAACATTTAGATATGTTTTTTTCTTCATTATATACAGCTATTATGACCGAAACTATAATTTTTTCTTCCATATTTTCTTCTTTATTGTAGATAACCAAAAAATCAATATGTCTTTTTTTGACCTGTTTAGTTTTTGTTTCATGGTGAAATACTCCTGATAATCCTCATAGAAAAGTGGAAACTCTTGTTTATAAAAGTTATCTCTTTCGTCTAACAACAAAGTTCGTGACTGAGGTTGGGAACTGATACCTGTTGTGTCAAATACAGAAATTACAATAGGATAATATTTGTATGATGAATCATATTTGTATAATGCCAACATAAAAAAGCACCAGTCAGAAACTATTTTATATGACTCATCATAAAGCCCTATTCTATCAAATAATTTTCTTTTAATGAAAGAGGCAGAGTGTTGAATTGTCAATCCATACATAAAACTAAACCTTAAATTAGTAGGATAGTTGATTGTATCTCCAAGTATGTTACCGAAGGCAATATCTTCCTGCGGTTTTTGTTCGAAGAAAGAAGACAAAACATTGGAGTCAAACAAATAATCTCCACTATTCAGAAACAAACAATATTCTCCTTTGGTTTGAAGAATCCCTTTGTTCATGGCGTTATAAATTCCCTTATCCGGTTCACTGACCCAATAAGTGATTTGATTGGCATATTGTTTTATTACATCAACGCTACCATCTGTCGAAGCTCCGTCGATCACAATATATTCGTAATCTTTGAATGTTTGATTAATTACACTTTCAATGGTCTTCTGCAATCCATCTTTGTTGTTGCGATTAATTGTGATAATGGAGAGTTTTGTATTCATTATATTTAAATGCTAATTGGAATAATTGTTCTTGATAGTTTGATATTTATTTTATGCTATTTAGCCTTTCTTACATTATAATTAGACTCTCGTCGACGATAAAGATTGAAAAAATATTTTTGGTAATACAAGTAGTTTAAGAAAAAAACTTTGAAAAAGGACTGAAAATCTAACAGATTTTGCTAAAAAATAATAGTCATTCTTCAATTTATCTTTTTCTTTATTTAATAAAGTATAATTATATATAGCATGCGGTAAAGATTCATCGATACAATTTTCCCAAAGATGTAGGTGCTTATAGAAAATATAGTTATCAGTCTTTTTTAGTCTTTTAGAATTATTCACTAAATTATGCAACATGGAACCTGACTCTTTCTGTCGATAAAAGAACCCAACAATGGGAAGTTTTACTACAATAGAATTTTCATTAAGTAATGACAACCAGAAATCCCAGTCTTCACGACCATTTTTTAGATTTTCATCATATCCTCCAACTTTAAAAAACTCTTCAGTTTTATATATGGAGCTACAAAAAATGATATTAAATAATACTAATGATTTGTAGTTATAATCGGGTAATTTCCATGGTTTTTCTATATGTCCAAAATAGTGAGATTCACAATATACAAGAGTTGTTTGAGGCTCTTTTGTAAAGACCTTTAGAGCCTCTTCTGTGTAATTGCTACTTATTTTATCGTCCGCATCCAATGGCAATATGTATTTGCCGATAGCAGTTTTTATGCCTGTGTTTCTAGCATTGGAAAGCCCTCCGTTTTTTTGTTTCAAATATTTAAATCTAAAATCTTTAGCAATCCACCCTAAAGCAACATCTTCTGTGTTGTCAGTGGATTCATCATTGACAATTATACATTCCCAATTCTGGAATATCTGATTTAAAACAGAATTTAGACATTCATCTAAATACTGAGCTTGATTATAACAAGGAACTACAATCGATAAAATTACTTCATTTGGAATATTCATCTGATAAAAATCAATTATAGAAATTAAACATATTTACTTTGCAGGTTTTAAACATAGGTATTTTTATATTTTATGATTATCTATTACCTTTAACATTTTATCTATATAATTATTCCAAGTAAAATCTTTTACAACTCGATGGGATTCAGAAGATAATTCTTTATAATTGCTATTATCAAAAATCTTTTCGATGGAGTTTGCGAGAACATCTATTGGTTCATTGTCAAAATAATATCCAAAAGTGATATTTTCTCCAAAGGTCTCAACAAATTCCGGATAAGGAGTTGTAATTACAGGAGTATAAAAATACATTGCCTCAATCATAGAAGAAAATGCGCCCCATTGAGGGGTTGTATTAACAATTAATTTAGCATTTCCGAGGAGCTCATAATAGATTTCCTTTTCATTAGGAATAGATTTATTTAAATATCCGTAACATTTTATATTGTCACCAAGATTTACATCAAAATTCGATTCTTTCATGCCTATAATATGAACTTCCACATCATCTCCTTTTTCTAATAAATTGCATGCTTCTATCAATTGCTTGGCTCCTTCCCTATATTTAAGAGTTCCAATAAAGAGTATGCATTTTGATTTCACTTTTTTTTCTATTATTTCTTTTGATGGTTCAATACAAGCATTTATAACATTGCCAAGATAATGAATATTTGCTTGTGGATAACGGAATTTCATTTTATCCCCTATTTTGGGAAAAAGAGGAAGTGCAAAAGATGCTCTGTTGATTTGTTTATTTTCTCTTCCGATAGATGTTCTTTCAAATCTGTCAGGTTCTCTATTTCTAAAATATTCAAAAAAATGTTCATATGTCCAATCTCCAAAAAGGACGACGGGTTTATTGGTTAATCCAACAGCGGAAAAACTGAATGTTAAGGAAATAAACAAATCCGAATCCTTATATTTTTTTATGGCTTTGTATATTTTCCATTTAACTTCCAAGAAATGGATCAGTGAGCGGAAGTAGTTATAATTAGTATCTCTATTGATTCGGAATATAATAGGAAAAATAAACCTGTTGAAAAACGATTTTAGATATTTTGAAGAAGAACTGATATCTATTCTGTTTACTTTTATTCCTTTATCTATTAAAGTTTGAGTAAAAAAGTACGGTACATTAGACCATGTACTTAAAAGAGAGGCGTCTCCGTCTGAAAAAACCGTAACTTCTTTTATTTCTGTATTTTTATTAGTTTTTTTCATCCGCTTTTTTTATGTGACCAAAAGGGTTCTGTTGAAATTCTAAGAGACATAATTCTGACAAATTAGATTTCCTTTTTCATCAATTTTTTTATCAATTCTACCGGATGAAGTATATAGTATCCAAATCTATATGAGTTTGTATGCATCATACTTTGACTGCCTTTATCATAACCCCTGTTGTATATAAATGCATTGTAACTTTGTATAATCCAGTCTCGTATGTTTGAATTACTTATGTAGGACTTGTAGTCAGTTCGTTTGGCGAAAGATATTTTATACCCTGGAATTTTGTGAAAAATATTATTCTCAATCGGAATTAAACTTATATCATATTGTTCTATTGGAGAGTTACACTCTTTTATGGAAAGCCAGTATTCATTTTCAAATAATTCAAATTGTTTACTGCCGTAAATATCAACACAAAATCTTAGGTCTTTATAAATCCCTTTTTCCCAAAAATACTCAGGCATCAACTCCATATATGCATCATACAAGACAATAGAAATATCTATATTGGGAAATTTGTAATCTTTGGCAGTGTTCATC
>JAVBRH010000083.1:0-5988 GCA_031548225.1 Apibacter sp. | reverse complement strand
ATTCTGTGCAAACATCATCCGGATTGATAACATTGTATTTGGATTTGGACATTTTTTCGACTTCTCTTCCACAGATGTATTTTCCTTCTTCAAGGATAAATTCAGCGTTTTTAAATTCGTCCCTCCAGTTTCGTAGTTTTTCTATGTTCACTTCATCGGTAGCTCCTTTTAACAGGTTTACGTCGATATGAACGGGAGTAGTTTCTACATTATGATCTTTTAAAAGATTGTAGGAAATGAAGTTGGAAGTTCCGTTTATCCGGTAAACAAACGCACTTTGCCCTAAGATCATTCCCTGATTAATCAGCTTTTGGAAAGGTTCTTCGCTGTTTACATACTTGTAATCTTTCAGGAATTTATTCCAGAAACGGGAATATAATAAATGCCCGGTAGCGTGTTCGCTTCCTCCGATGTATAAGTTCACATTTTCCCAGTATTTTACGGCTTTGTCATCGGCAAACCGGTCAGAATTGTGCGGATCGGCATACCGGAGATAATACCAGGAACTTCCGGCCCAGCCCGGCATGGTATTTAATTCCAACGGGAAAATGGTAGTATAATTGATCAAGTCATTGCTGACTACTTGTTGTTTTTCGGTATCCCATGCCCAGGTTTTAGCTTGTCCCAATGGCGGATCGCCGTCCTCGGTAGGCAGATATTTCTCGACTTCCGGAAGGATTAAAGGTAAAGCGGATTCGGGCAGGGTATAAGGAATATTATTTTTATAATAAATCGGAAACGGCTCTCCCCAGTAGCGTTGACGGGAGAATACGGCATCTCTTAAACGATAGTTAATCGTTCCATGTCCAATATTCATTTTTTCAACTTCTGCAATAATTTTGGTTTGGGCTTCCTGAACGGGTAATCCGTTGATAAGTTCTGAATTAACACAAATTCCGTCTTTGGAAGAAAAGGCTTCTTTTTGCACGTCTTCTCCGCCCTTGATCACTTCAATGATAGGGATTCCGAAATGTCTGGCAAAACGATGGTCTCGTTCATCGTGGGCAGGAACGGCCATTATGGCTCCGGTTCCGTATCCCATTAATACATAATCGGCAATATACACCGGAATATTTTCCTGGGTAAACGGATTAACAGCATAAGCTCCGGTAAATTGTCCGGAAACAGTTTTGGCATCTGCCATACGATCTCTTTCGGAACGTTTGGTGGCTTCTTCTTTATATTGATTTACGGCTTCATAATATTCCCCGGTGGTGATTTCATCTACCAACGGATGTTCAGGAGCCAGTACCATAAAGGTTGCTCCATAAATAGTATCAGGGCGGGTAGTGAAGACTTTTATCCTTACCCCGAATTCAGATATGGGGAAATCAATTTCCGCACCCTGCGATTTTCCAATCCAGTTGCGCTGACTTTCTTTGATGGCCTCACTCCAGTCAATGGTGTCTAATCCGGTTAGTAATCTTTCGGCATAGGCGGTAATCCGCATAGACCATTGCATCATTTTTTTCTGATATACGGGATGTCCTCCACGTTCGGAAACTCCGTTTACCACCTCGTCATTGGCTAATACGGTTCCCAATGCAGGACACCAGTTAACGGTGGTTTCTGCCCGGTAAGCTAGCCGGTAATTCAGTAATATTTCCTGTTGCTTTTCTTCGGAAAAGTTTTTCCATTCCTGTGCGGTAAAGGTCTCTTTTTGTGTGGTGAATGCTTTCAGACCGGCATTTCCCTGTCTGGCAAATGCTCCTTTCAATTCTTCAATCGGTCGGGCTTCTTTACATTTATTACAGTAATAGGAATTGAACAACTGAATAAAAATCCATTGAGTCCATTTGTAATAATCGGGATTGGACGTTCTTACTGCTCGTTTCCAGTCGTAAGAAAAACCGAGTTTTTTTAATTGATTATCATAACCGGTGATCTGAGTTCCTTTATTGTCAGTTCCTCCGCTGATGTTTACTTCAGTAGTAACGGCAGGATGTTGTCCGGTCTGGATGGCATATTGTTCTGCGGGAAGTCCAAAGCTGTCATACCCCATTGGATGTAAAACATTAAATCCCTGATGGCGTTTAAACCGGGAATAAATGTCGGATGCGATATAACCGAGCGGATGGCCTACGTGCAGTCCTGCCCCGGAAGGGTAGGGGAACATGTCCAGTACATAGTATTTTGGCTTGGAAGTTTCATTGGATGCAGCAAAAGTTTGCTGTTCTTCCCATTTCTTCTGCCATTTTTTTTCGATTTCCTGAAAGTTATATTGCATGATAGATGTTTATTCCTGATTTTAAAAAATTACCTGCAAATATACGGATTTTAGATGTAAGAAGATAGTAGATAATTTGCTAATGTGCCAATGAGATGATGTGCCAATTAGTGAACAAGTGAAATATGAGGTGTAATAAGTTAATAAATACGATATCAGAATTATGATTTACGATTTTGAATATAGGAAGAAGTAAATAATCAGTTTAATTTGCTTATTGGCACATTGACTAATTATCTGTTTTACTTTTTGCAGAAAAAAGAGGTTTTGGACTGTTTTTTGAGGTAAGTTATTTATAAACAGATAAGTTATGAAAACTTTACTTAATCGTTTGATGGATGCAGCACATCGTTTTACTGCAATGGACTTTGCCATTTTCAAAATTTGTCTTTTATGTATGGGAATTCTTCTGGGAGCTTATTTCAGCAGTTTTTTCCATGCATATATTGTTATTGTCTGGATTGTATTTGTAGTTACCTGGCTGAGTATGCTTTTTTTAGTCGGGCGTTATATGAAAAAATAATAAAACATTTAGAAAAAATCAGGGAGTAATGTAAAGGCTAATTTTGTCCGGATAGTTTTCGGTATTTATTTTCGTAAATAGGTAAGGAAACAGGGTTAGTTTCATCATAGTAAATGGTTATACTGTCACCTATTTTATTTTTCTGATCCGGATCTTTCCGGATAATGGTAGAATGAAGCCCTCCTTTATTATCTTTATAGAGGATATTCCATACTTGGGTAGTTTCTCCGGCTATCTCTATTTCGTTTTTTTCTCCGGTAATTACTGCCTTTGCTTTTTTTGCAGCGGCTATATTCATCACGTTTTCCGGGGGAACTAGGGTTGAGCCGTCTGTTTGTTCTTGTTTGGAACAACTGATACTTAGCAGGATAAGAGATATATAAATGAAAAATGTTTTTTTCATAAAGGGATAAATGTTTTTATTCTATTTCATAGCTAGTTCCTTCTTTTCCGTCTTTAAGAATAATTCCTGAATTGGCAAGACGGTCACGGATTTCATCGGATAAGGCCCAGTCTTTTTCCAGGCGTGCTTTGTTCCTCAGGTCGATCAATACTTTCATGGCATTATCGAGTTTGTTATTATCATTGAGAGTATTGGATAATAATTCCAGTCCTAAA
This sequence comes from Apibacter sp., assembly GCA_031548225.1. Classification (GTDB taxonomy): domain Bacteria; phylum Bacteroidota; class Bacteroidia; order Flavobacteriales; family Weeksellaceae; genus Apibacter. Next base: position 2,620 of record JAVBRH010000083.1, on the reverse strand, counting down.
ATATCATGGAAGAAAGCAAGAATGGCTTTGTTTAATTTATCCAGGTCTGTTTGGGTAAGGGATTCATTCTTTAATTCCAGATTATTGATCAGTTTCACAGCATCGAATAAATAGGCAATGAGAATGGGTGTATTGAAATCGTCATTTAAGGCTTCATAACAGTTATCAATCCATTCCTGAACGGAGAAACTGGAAGTTTCGGAAGTCTGAATGCCGGAAAGTTTTTCAATTGCGGAAGTAAGGCGGTAAAATCCTTTTTCTGCAGCCATCATTGCTTCGTTGGATAAATCCAGAACACTCCGGTAATGCGCCTGTAAAAAGAAGAAACGTATGATAACCGGAGGGATAGGCTTTTCAAAAAAAGTATTGTTTCCGAAAATTAACTCATCCGGGAGAATGGTATTTCCGGTGGATTTACTCATTTTTTGGCCGTTCAGGGTAAGCATGTTGGCATGCATCCAGTATTTTACGGGCTCTTTTCCGTATGTTCCTTTCGCCTGTGCAATTTCACATTCGTGATGAGGAAATTTCAGATCCATTCCTCCTCCGTGGATGTCGAATTGTTCTCCCAGATATTTGGTGCTCATGGCGGTACATTCCAGATGCCAGCCCGGAAAACCTTGTCCCCAGGGTGAAGGCCACCTCATAATATGTTCGGGGGAAGCTTTTTTCCAAAGGGCAAAATCCTGCGGATTTTTCTTTTCACCTTGTCCGTCCAAATCGCGGGTGTTGGCAATCATATCTTCGATCTTTCTTCCGCTGAGTTCTCCGTAATTACCTCCTTCCGTATTGTATTTATTTACATCAAAGTAAACGGAGCCGTTTGCCTCATACGCCAATCCTTTAGCCAGTAGTTCTTTGATAAGTTCAATCTGTTCTATGATATGTCCGGTGGCTGTAGGCTCAATATCCGGAGGAAGAAGGTTGAACAGCTTTAATACTTTATGGAAATCAAGAGTGTATTTTTGCACTACTTCCATGGGCTCTATCTTTTCCAGAACCGATTGTTTGGAAATCTTATCTTCTTCATTGTCCAGCAAATGTCCGGCATCCGTAATGTTCCGTACATAACGCACTTTATAGCCTAAATGACGAAAATAACGGTTGACTATATCAAAGGATAAAAAGGTGCGGCAGTTTCCTAAGTGAACTTTATTGTAAACGGTAGGACCGCAGACGTACATCCCGACAAATCCTTCATGAATGGGAATAAAATCTTCCTTTTTCCCATGTAATGAGTTGAATAATTTTATCTGGTTGTTTGGGTATGTACGCATTTATTAAATTTTAAAATGTGAATCTATTCCTATGTAGTGTAAAAATTCTTTTCGTGTGGTGGGGTTGGTACGGAACATTCCGCTCAATTCCGCAGTTACGGTACTGCTGTTGTAATCTTTTATTCCCCGCGAGTTTACGCAAAGGTGTCGGGCATCGATTACACAGGCTACGTCCTTGGTATTGAGGGCTTCTTTTATGGCTTCCACGATTTGACGGGTAAGCCGTTCCTGAACCTGCGGCCGCCGGGCATAGTAATTGACAATCCGGTTTATTTTTGAAAGACCGATCACTTTACTGCTGGAAATATAAGCCACATGAGCTTTTCCGATGATAGGAAGAAAATGGTGTTCACAGGTGGAATATACGGTGATGTCTTTTTCTATCAGCATTTGTCTGTATTTGTAGCTGTTTTCGAAGGTGGAAACATCCGGTTTGTTTTCCGGTAAAAGTCCTCCGAATATTTCATTCACATACATTTTGGCTACTCTCTGGGGAGTATCTTTCAGGCTGTCATCCGTCATATCCAATCCTAACACCTGCATAATTTCAGCAAAATGTTTCGAAATTAAATTTTGTTTTTCCTCTACGGATAAATCGAAAGCATCTTTTCGAATGGGAGTATATTCCGTATGTGACGGGTGATCGTGTTCTTCGTCTTCGTTATTAAACATTATAAAACCTCTAAATTTCTACAAAAATAAGGTTTTTAGAGTAAAAACGGAACAATACTGTCACGTAATTATTGGGTTGCTTTAATTGAAAAGAAAGTGGTACCTTTGTATAGAACAAATCTAAATTAAAAATGAATATTTATTTGCAATATTTATTTATAGCTGTAGTACTTATTGTCGCTGTTTGGTATATAGTTAAGCTATTCAAAGACACTTTTTTTTCCAACAAAAAAAATTGCGGAGGTACTGATTGTAAATGTGGGAAAAATTAATTTTTGGAATGGTAATTGATTGAATATAGTTGTAATTTAACAATAGAATAGTTATTGAAAAAATGAAAGCAAAAGAATTAGTAGGTGTTGTTTCAAAGAACAAATCTTTCCTTTCTAAGTTTCCTGACCTTTTCAGGATGCTGAAGGCTTCGTTTCAGGGAAAGTATCGTCCGGGAATTAAAAACCTGTTTATTTTTTCATTCCTGATACTTTATTTGTTGTCTCCGATAGACCTGATACCGGATTTTATCATTGGTATAGGGTTTCTGGATGATATAACTATTGCTTTTTTTGCCCTTTCCAGACTTTTTAAAGAAGTGGATAAGTTTAGAGAATGGGAACAACAAAAAAACGAAGTGATTGTTATTGAATAAAAATCAAAAAATTTTATTATCTGTT
>JAVBRH010000088.1:0-7452 GCA_031548225.1 Apibacter sp. | reverse complement strand
TGTAAATACTACCGAAGAGGCATTGTTGGAAATTCCTAAAGGAACCATCACCGAAAAAGGGATACGTGAAAATATAAATGTAGGAATTCTATATGTAGAATCCTGGCTTTCAGGAAGGGGGGCAGCAGCTCTTTACAACTTGATGGAAGACGCTGCTACCGCAGAAATCTCAAGAACTCAGGTATGGCAATGGCTTCATGCGGGAATAAAACTGGATGACGGAAGGAAATTTACTACGGAATTATACGATACCCTGCTTAAGGAAGAAATTGAAAAGATTAAACAATATGTAGGAGCAGATTATTATGAAAAAGGAAATTTCAAAAATGCTATTGAAATATTTAACAAGTTAGTTTTAGATAAAGATTATGCAGAATTTTTAACCCTTGAAACCTATAAATATATAAATTAATAAATTAATACAAAACAATACACAGAATACAAACTAATAAAATAATAACCAAAAAATTAAAGCTATGGCAAATAATAAAGAAAGAATCCAAAAGATTCAAGACGACTGGAAAAATAATCCAAGATGGAAAGATGTACAAAGAACTTATACCGCAGAAGATGTAATTAAACTGCGTGGTTCTTTAGACATCGAATATACTCTGGCCAAAATGGGAGCAGAGAAACTATGGAAAGGCTTGAATGACCAGCATTTTATGGCAGGACTGGGAGCATTAAACGGAAACCAGGCCATTCAGGAAGTAACTGCAGGGTTGAATGCCATTTATTTGAGCGGATGGCAGGTAGCTGCTGATGCCAACTTATCATCAGAAATGTATCCGGATCAATCTCTTTACCCTGCGAACTCTGTTCCGGTAGTGGTAAAAAGGATCAATAATGCACTTCGAAGAAGAGACGAAATACAATCTGTAACAGGAGAGGGGAATATCGATTTTATGGTTCCTATCGTTGCAGACGCAGAAGCCGGATTCGGAGGAAACCTGAATGCTTACGAGTTAATGAAACAAATGATTGAGGCAGGAGCTTCCGGTGTACATTATGAAGACCAATTATCTTCCGCTAAAAAATGTGGACACTTAGGAGGTAAAGTATTGGTTCCAACTCAGGAAGCGATCAATAAACTACTTGCTGCCCGTCTGGCTGCAGACGTTTGTGGAACTCCTACCGTTCTGGTTGCCCGTACTGATGCTGATGCTGCGAACTTATTAACTTCCGATATAGATCCGAGAGATCACAAATTTGTGAAAGGAGAAAGAACTTCTGAAGGTTTTTATTATGTGAAAAACGGATTGGAACAAGGGATTGACCGGGCACTGAGCTATGCTCCTTATGCCGACCTTGTTTGGATGGAAACTTCTAATCCGGATGTAGGATATGCACGCGAATTTGCTCAGGCAGTAAGAGCGAAATTTCCTAACCAGATGCTAGCTTACAACTGTTCTCCATCTTTCAACTGGGCTGCTAAATTATCTGTGAAAGAAATGGAAACTTTCCGTGAAACATTGGCTGATATGGGATATAAGTTCCAGTTCATCACATTGGCCGGATTCCACGCTATGAATACTTCTATGTTTGAGCTTTCAAAAGCGTATAAAGAAAGAGGTATGGCCGGATATTCTGAACTACAGGAAAGAGAATTTGCATTGCAAAAAGACGGTTTCGCAGCTGTGAAACATCAGTCTTTTGTAGGAACTCAGTATTTTGACTATGTTCAAAACACCGTTCAACAAGGAAATTCTTCCACTACAGCAATGGCAGAAAGCACAGAAGCACACCAATTTTAGACTTCTATTTCATCCTAATCAAATATTACTTTTGGCTCACTCCTTCGGGGGTGAGTTTTTTTATGTATAAATGTGAAAAAAATTTACGGTAATTCTATCTGGAAAGTTTTTTGCCAAAAGCCAGATCTCCGGCGTCTCCCAACCCCGGAACTATATATTTATCCTCATCCAGCTCCTCATCTACAGAAGCAATCCACAATTCACAACTTTCAGGGAGTTTTGTTTTTATGTATTCTATACCCGGCATTGAACCTATTGCCGCAACAATATGCACCTTTTTTGGTGTTCCCTGACTTAATAATATATCATACACATTAGCCAGAGATTCTCCCGTTGCCAGCATAGGATCTGAAATAATCAACACTTTATCCTGCAAGGAAGGAGTTGCCAGGTATTCCACTACAATTTCAAACTCTTTTGCCTGATTCGGATGATGCCGGAAAGCAGACACAAAAGTGGTTTCCGCCTGATCGAAAAAATTCATCATTCCCTGGTGGAGCGGAAGTCCGGCACGAAGAATGGTACACAAAACCGGTTGTTGTGTTATTAAATCCGTAGGTTTCACTCCCAGTGGGGAATTAACATTTACAGTATAATAATCCAGCGTTTTACTTAATTCATATCCTAAAATTTCCCCTATCCTTTCCAGGTTTTTTCTAAAACGCATAGGATCTTTTTGAACAATAATGTCCCGAAGTTCTGCAACAAAGTGATTAAGTATGGATTGAGTTTTACTGAAATCGTGAACAATCATCTTTTGCGTATTTTCAGTAAAGATAGGTAATTGTTCCCGTACTACACAAATTCCGTTTACTGAATGTTCTCACCATTTTTCAGGGCTTTGCATTATTGGAATATACGGTTATATAGATTTTATTCCTGTGGTCGATTTTATATTTTTCTTCTTTAGTCCAGGTGTTTAAAATGGCTGAAGCATTGAGCTTTTCCGAATGTCCAGTGTACATTCCCAGGTTTACGCCAAAATATCCTAAAAGAGCAAATTCGTCTCCTGTGGAAATGACCTTGAAGGAAGTTTCCTTTGTTTTTCCGTCTCCATAACAGGCAATAGCGGATAATAAAACTTCTGACTGTGTTTTTAGTTTTTTGTATTTCTCTTCATTCTGAGGATCTTCCTGATAGCAGACGATCAAATTCAGAAGAACAACCAGATTTACGGGATCTTTTTCCCACAGTTCTTTTCCGAGCTTTATGGCTTTAGCATATTTTTTAGCCCCGGTTAACTTAATAAATTTCAGGCTTGTGGCTCTTTCTTCGGATACTTTTTTATAGTAACCGGAATATAGTTTACCATAGTATAAATGTATGGATTTCAAGCTATCTGATTTGAGATTAGTAGGCTGATCCTGAAATTCCTTTACCAGTTTTTCATAAAAATAGGGAGAACTGGCATTAGTTACATTTTTTTTGATTTCGCCTAAATTTACCTGCTGGCTAAATGAAATATTGATTAAAAAAAGGAATACAATCAGAAAAAGGTTTCTCATAAATAAGGGAATTAATTCCGCCAATATACATCTTTTTCAGGTATATAAACAACTAATCCGGATAATTGTCCTTCAGTTTTTCCCTGTGTCTGCTTACCCTGTGTTCCGAGGAAATAATTTCCTTATCGGTCATTTCTTTCGAGTATAATTTGTAATAGGTATCCTCCTTTTCCATCATGTAATCATACGGCCCGGCGGGGGAGATGAGTTTGATAAAAACCGGAGACATTTCCAGTACAATAAAGACGAGCATTACGAAGAATGAGGCCAGGGCAATAATGGGAACAGAGTCCCCTAATTCATCCAATGCCTGCATCCGTGCAGCAAAGCCGTTAAACCCTTCTTCCACCGGAGCAGCTGCTTTCAGCTCCCCGCCCAAATTCGCATAAATCCGGGCTATTTTCTAATCCAGAGTATCCAGTGAAGGCTTGGCCTGCTTAGAGTATTGGGCAAGTTCTTCCACTTTTTGTTTACGAAGTTCTTCTTTCCTTTTGGCATTGGGGCCGTACCCCGCTTTTCCGCTGGTAGTTTCCGTTCCGGTTCCGGTAATTTCCTTCTCCATTTCCGTAGTGGCTTCTGCTACTTCCTTCCTCAGGTTATTGATCCTGTTTTGAATAGAATCCCTTTCTGTCTGGTAGGGCAGGGTTTGCTGTTTAAAGCGGATGTTCATAGAATCCTGAAGCTGTGTCTTATTCCGGTTGATGATTACATTCAACTGTTTGTTGATCTCTTTTTCAAATATCTTCAACTCCAGAGGTTTGGATATAACCACACCCAGAATAAAAGCCAAAATCAAACGGGGAAGAGCAGTGAAAAACTGCCGTGCAAAGCTTCCGGTCTTTTTCATGGAGGAAACAATGAACCGGTCTAAATTAAAGATCATTCCGCCCCATAACAGGCTAAAAATAATCGCAATAAGATAATTGTCGAATATAGTGTATAAGGCATATCCGGCAGACAAAGAAGCGAATAGGGCGGTAAATAAAATAACACCTCCCACTCCGGCCTGTTTGTTCCATTCCACCTGCGTTTTTTTCAGAACTGAAATATTAGCTCCGGAACAGATAATTAAAAATTTTTGAAATCCGTTCATCCGTATCAAATTAATCAACCAGCCTCTAAATCAAAAAGTATTCCCTTTTTACATTTTTCGTTATTAAATGACAAGATTATTGAATAACAGGATGATAGAGTGATAGAATAATAGAGTGATAGAGTAATTGAATAGCATTATTTCTGCGGATTGATACTAAAATTCATTTTTTCCGGTTTATAAGTAAAAGATATGGTAATCATGATAAAAAAAACAATAATTTTTTGGAGTTTATTTATAGTGTTATTCAGTCAGGCTCAATCGGTAAATACAAATTATATAAAAACATTGAAACAGCTGAATGAAAAGGGAGCAAGAGAATTTGCCGACAAAATAGCCTCAGCATCCGGAAAGTATGTTTTTTTACAGGTAAAGACTAATTCTACTACACAATATACTTTACGATATATTTCCTCTGCCGCAAAGAATAAGGGTAATTATACCAGTCAGAGCTGTAAGGAATGTATGGATATTAAGTTCAAAAAAAGCAATCAGACTTATGCTTTTGATAATGTTTGGGGAAATTTCTCAGATTTGTTTCCTGCATGGAAAGCAGTATTTGTTCCGGAAGCAAAGACTTCCGACTACCACAGCAGCGACCAGGACACAATAGTGGAGTGGAGCCGGAAGTTTGACAACATACATGTTTCCTTAGGAAGATTAGGAGTAGCCTGGTATCTGGTTATAAAGTAAAACGGAATAACTGAATGATAGAACAACTGAGTAACTGAATAATTAAGTTATTTCCTATTTTCAGTCGTTCGGTTATTCGTAAAATAGATACAGCCTGAACAGGTTTTTACTTAAAAAGTTTAAACGGGTTCAACAAAAAAACAGTATTTTTGATTTCTGAAATTTTATTTATGCAGGAAAGATTTAACATGAAGAAACTATTTTGGGTTTTTATCCTTATACCAATCCTTATTCAGGCACAGGTAAAAAATCCCGTAAAATGGAAATCAGAAATAAAGCACATTCAGAATAATCAGTATGAGGCAATTTTTACCGCTATCATAGAATCAGGATGGCATTTATATTCTAAAGACATCAAGCTGGAAAATGCCATTTTTACTACCTTTACCTATCCCAAAAATTCGGATATCAAACTTTTAGGAGGTATTCGGGAAGTAGGGAAAAAAATAGAAGAGTATTCGGAAGCTTTTAAAGGAACTTTAGTTTATTTCTCAAATAAGGTCGAATATCATCAGAAATTTGAAGTACTGGGAAATAAACCAGTAAAATTTGAAGCAGAGGCGGAATTTCAGGTTTGCAGTGATAAAGTCTGCCTGGCCCCGGACGGGGAATCTTTTTCCTTTGACATAAAACCGGAAACCCGTATTTCTGCAAGCCAAGAAACAAAAAAAGATACCTCATCCATTGTATTGTCTCCTCCCGTATTGAAAGATACTACGACCAATATAAATTCCGTTCCCCCTTCATCATCCCAGGATAATAAACCATTGATTATCCCCGGTCTGGATGTGAAAAATCCGATTAATAAGGAATGTGGGGAAAGAATTATCCAAAATGAAACTAATTTGTGGATCTTTATCTTTGGATTTTTAGGCGGATTAATCGCTCTATTGACTCCTTGCGTCTATCCGATGATCCCGCTGACTATATCCTATTTTACCAAACATGCAAAAACCAAAAATAAGGGAAGAAAAGATGCTTTAATTTATGCTTTTTTTATCCTATTGATTTTCCTGTTATTTACCCTACCGTTTCACCTGATTAACGGAATTAATCCGGATATTTTCAACCAGATCTCCACCAATATATGGCTTAATCTCGGTTTCTTTATTATTTTCCTCTTTTTTGCTTTCAGTTTTTTCGGATATTACGATATCACTCTTCCCAGCTGGATGGCGAATAAATCCGATAAGGCTTCTGAAGCAGGAGGGCTGATTGGGCTTTTTTTTATGGCCCTTACTTTGGTGATTGTATCCTTTTCCTGTACCGGCCCGGTATTGGGAAGCATCCTGGCTGAAGCTATCCATAACCCGACACAACTTACTCTGGCGTTTGGAGGATGCGGGTTGGCCTGGGCTTTGGTATTCGGTGGGTTTGCCCTGTTTCCCCAACTCCTTCACAATATGCCTAAATCGGGAGGATGGATGAACACCGTTAAAGTAGTGTTGGGGTTTATAGAACTGGCATTAGCATTGAAATTCTTATCCAAAGCTGATTTAGTAGCTAAAACGTTCTTACTGAAAAGAGAGATTTTTATTGCCCTTTGGATTATTATCGCCTTTGCTGCCGTTTTGTATCTGTTGGGCTTTATCAGATTTCCACATGATGAAAAAAAGCCGAAAATAGGAAACGGAAGAAAAACCTGGGCAGGAATTTTTGCTATTATCGGAATTTATATGATTCCTGGATTATTCCCTTCTGAAAAGCCAAACCTGAAACTCCTGAGCGGATTGACTCCACCGTTAAACGTAAGCCTGTACCAGGATAAAGACAAAAAAGGAGTATTAGGACTTACCATTATCCATGATTATTATGAAGCTGTAGAATTAGCAAAAAAACAAAATAAACCGATTTTAATAGATTTCACCGGATATGGCTGTGAAAATTGCCGGAAAATGGAAGAATATGTGTGGAGTGAGCCGGATATCTGGAAAATATTGAATGACAAAGTGGTAATTGCTTCCTTATACGTCGATGATTCGGAAAAGTTACCGGAAAGTGAACAGCAGACCTTGACATTAAAAGATGGGCAGACAAGAAAAATACGAACTATAGGAAACAAATGGTCCACCTTTCAGAGGGAAAATTTCAATTCCAACTCTCAGCCTTTTTATGTTCTTATAACCCCAGATCATCAAATTCTTAATTTTCCTGTGGCCGGATATATGGATAAAGACGATTTCAAAAATTTCCTTTTGTGCGGTATTGAAACGTATAAAAATTTGAGTAAGTAATGACTAAAGCAATAGGAACACTAGTAAGAAAGGTAATATATCTTTTTGTCATTATTTTTTCGTAATTTGCATATATAAGTTGTTCCTTATGTTTAATTTGATGATACTCTCTTAAATACAGATATTTTATTGATTATGAGATTTATAATTATTGTTTTTCTAGATCGGAAGAG
>JAVBRH010000275.1:0-5413 GCA_031548225.1 Apibacter sp. | reverse complement strand
TCCGGAAAGGTTTCTCTTACAAGAACGCAGGTTATTTGTGCTACGGTGTCGGTACGGCTTTCCAGATGCTGTATATTAACCGTTGTATAGACGTTGATGCCGTTATCCAATAATTCCAGCACATCCTGATACCGTTTGTTATGCCTGCATCCCCGGGCATTGGTATGGGCCAACTCGTCGACTACTACCAGATAAGGATGCCTTTTGAGAATAGCATCCAAATCCATTTCTTCAATGGGAGTGTTTTTATAGTCAATAATTTTTCGGGGCATTATTTCCAGACCTTCCATCAGAGCATTGGTTTCAGGCCTGTTGTGAGATTCTACATACCCGATAACCACATCTACTCCTTTAGACTTATCCATTTGGGCAGTTTGCAGCATGCTATAGGTTTTACCTACTCCCGGAGACATACCGAAAAATATTTTCAGTTTTCCCCTCTTTTCCAAAGCATCTTCCTGCTTTATAAAAGCCAGAAGTTCATTGGGGTCGGGACGATTATCCGGATTCATTTTTTAGCAATCTTATCTAATCCTAAATTTAACATAAAAATGTTTACCCTGGGCTCTCCAAAGATACCAAATTGAGGGTTTTCTGTAAGTTTATTAATCAACTTATATAAATTTTCTTTTTGTTTAGCGGAAAGGTTTCGGATTCTGACAATACGGTTTACCTGTAAAACCGCTGCCTGAGGAGAAATGTCAGGGTCTAAACCGCTGGCTGAGGCAAATACCATTTCCGAAGGAACCTGTTGATTTATTGAAAGCTGATTTTGTTTGATGAATTCGGATTTTCTTGATTCTGCCAGTTCGTGAAGTTTACGGTTGGTAAGCCCCAGATTGGAGCCTCCGGAGGGTAATGTCTCGTAATTGGTAGCAGAAGGACGATTTTGAAAATATTCAGAACTATCGGATTTTTGACCGATTAGTTCGCTTCCAATAACTTTTCCGTTCATTTTGACTAAAGAACCGTTTGCCTGGAATGGAAACAGCAACTGGGCAAATAAGGTTATGAATAGTGGATAAATAATCCCTAAAATCAGGGTCATTATTCCCAAAACCTTTATAGAAGTACTAATATGTTTTTTCATGATAATCAGAGTATTTGTAATAATAAGTCAATAAGTTTTATGCCTATAAAAGGAGTGATGATTCCTCCTAAGCCGTAAATGCATAAGTTCCTTACTAATGATTTTTCAGGTGATTCAGCCCTGTACTTTATACCTTTCAGAGCCAGAGGAATAAGGAATATGATAATAAGCGCATTAAATATTACAGCACTCAGTATGGCATTTTCAGGAGAGGATAAATTCATAATATTTAAGGCGGATAATGCCCCTTTGCCGGAATTACCGATATAAAGTGTTGTAGCTATGGCAGGAATAATGGCAAAGTATTTGGCAACATCATTAGCTATACTAAAGGTAGTAAGCGCTCCCCGGGTCATTAATAACTGTTTTCCGACTTCAACCACTTCAATCAGCTTTGTGGGATTACTATCCAAATCTACCATGTTCCCGGCTTCCCGGGCAGCCTGTGTACCGCTGCTCATGGCTATTCCCACATCGGACTGGGCCAGAGCAGGGGCATCATTGGTTCCGTCTCCAATCATTCCCACCAATCTTCCATTGGCTTGTTCTTCTCTTATTTTACGTAATTTATCTTCAGGCTTCGCTTCTGCCATAAAATCATCTACACCGGCTTCAGCGGCAATAGATGCGGCAGTAAGGGGATTATCGCCTGTAATCATTATGGTCTTTATTCCCATTTTTCTCAATTGGGCGAAACGTTCTTTTATTCCTCCTTTTACAATATCTTTCAGATGAATAATGCCTAAAACAGTGTCGTCTTTTGCAACAATCAGGGGAGTGGCTCCCTGTTTAGCCAGTTCATTCGCTTTTTCTCCCACATTTTCAGGAAAAAAACCATTATTGCCCAATACAAAGTTTCGGATGGCATCTATGGAACCTTTTCTTATCTGATGGGTTTTTCCGTTGATTTTAATATCAACTCCGCTCATCCGGGTTTGGGCGGTAAAAGGAATAAAAACAGCATCCAGTTCATGAAGTTCCCGTCCGCGCATGGCAAATTTATCCTTGGTTAGAATAACGATGGAACGTCCTTCAGGAGTTTCGTCACTCAAAGAGGAAAGCTGTGCGGCATCGGCCATTTCATCAACAGGTATGTTTTTAGCCGGTATAATATCTACAGCCATCCGGTTTCCCAGAGTAATGGTTCCGGTCTTATCCAGTAATAATACATCCACATCTCCGGCAGCTTCTATCGCACGTCCGCTGGTAGCTATTACGTTTCGTTTCATAAGCCTGTCCATACCACTGATTCCGATAGCGCTGAGCAATCCGCCGATGGTGGTGGGAATAAGACAGACTAAAAGGGATATGAGAATGGGAAGGCTGAGATTATTGTTTTGAGAAAGTCCGGATTCGGTAAGACTGTATCCGAAAAATGCGGGTAAGGTAACGACCGCAAGCAGGAATATGATGGATAATCCGGATAAAAGTATAGTAAGAGCTATTTCGTTCGGGGTTTTCTGACGTTTGGCTCCTTCCACTAAGGCAATCATACGGTCTATAAAGGTATTTCCGGGCTCTGAAGTGATTCTTATTAGAATTTTATCACTTAAGACCTTTGTTCCGCCTGTTACAGCATTTCTGTCTCCTCCGCTTTCTCTTATAACCGGGGCGGATTCTCCGGTTATGGCAGATTCATCTACAGTGGCTATTCCTTCTATTATTTCTCCATCGGAAGGGATGATGTCTCCGACTTCACAGATTACGATATCATTTACCTTAAGGGCTGAGGCAGAAACAATTTCTTCCTGATTGTTTATTAATTTCCGGGCCTTTATCTGGGAGCGGTTGGCTTTAAGGCTTTCTGCCTGTGCTTTTCCCCGGCCTTCTGCAATCGCTTCAGAAAAATTAGCAAATAATACGGTTATCCATAACCATAAAGTAATCTGAAAGTTAAAAGCTGAAAAAGTATTTTTTATAAATCCTTCAATTACAATACCTGTAGTGAGTAACGCTCCAATTGCAACTATAAATATCACCGGATTTTTGATTAATATTCGGGGATTTAATTTTATAAACGAAGTTTTTATAGCTTCCGTAATTAATTTTTTATCTAAAAATCTTTTATTTTGTGTTTTCATTTTCTTACAGTTAAAAGGTAATACCATTTTGTAAAAGGATGTGTTCTACTATAGGCCCGAGGGAGAGGGCAGGGAAGAAGGTCAGTCCTCCTACTATTATTATTACAAAAATCAATAACAGAATGAATAAAGCATTATCCGTTCTGAAAGTACCCTGCGACACGGGAATACTTTTTTTCGAAGCCAGATTTCCTGCAATGGCAAGTACGGGTATAATGATACCAAATCTTCCGATTAACATACCCAGGCCAATCATTAAGTTATAAAATACACTTGATACTGCTAATCCGCCGAATGCGCTTCCGTTGTTACCTGCAGCGGAACTGAAGGTATATAGTATTTCGGATAACCCATGAGGGCCGGGATTTGAAATTCCGGAGAGTCCTGAAGGAATAGAACAGGCAATGGCAGAAAACAGGAGTATGACTATGGAGGGACTGAGTACAGCTATCATAGCCATTTTAACTTCAAAAGCTTCTATTTTTTTACCCAGATATTCCGGAGTTCGTCCAACCATAAGCCCGGCAATAAATACAGTGAGTATAATGAAAATGATGATTCCATATAGTCCGGCTCCTGCGCCTCCGTATATCACTTCACCCAGCATCATATTTACCATTGCAACCATCCCGGAAAGAGGACTTAAACTATCATGCAGGGCATTTACAGAGCCATTCGAAGCAGCGGTGGTCACTGTAGACCATAACACACTGTTGGTTACTCCAAAACGGGTTTCTTTTCCTTCCATATAGGAAAGATGATTCCATAATTCAGATTGACCGTGTTCGGAATATAAAGACAGGCTTAAACCTGCTATCAGAAGTAAAAACATGGTAAAAAATATAGTCCGGCCCTGTTTTACGGATTTTACCATTTTACCATAGGTAAAGGTTAACGAAGCAGGTATTAGCAGGATAGAAAGTAATTGTAAAAAATTTGAGAAAGGAGTGGGGTTCTCGAACGGATGGGCACTGTTTGTATTAAAAAATCCACCTCCGTTGGTTCCTAATTGTTTTATGGCTATTTGTGAGGCTGCCGGTCCCTGGGGAATTATTTGCCCCTGAGAGGTATCAATATATCCGTGAAAATTCTGAATAACTCCTTGTCCTACGAGTAAAACGGCTAATATAACAGAAAGAGGGAGAAGAATATACAAAGTGGAGCGGGTCATGTCCACCCAGAAATTACCCAGTTCATGAGTCGTTTTTCCGGTAACGCCTCTGATTAAAGCCACCAGTACGGCTATTCCCGTAGCAGCGCTTAGAAAATTTTGTACGGAAAGACCTGTCATCTGGCTTAAATAGCTTAGTGAAGTTTCTCCTGCATAGGACTGCCAATTGGTATTGGTCACAAAACTGATGGAGGTATTGAGAGCTGTGTGCCAGTTCATATTACCAATATCCTGTGGATTAAGAGGAAGCCACTTTTGTGTAATTAAAATAATAAATAAAAGCAGAAATCCGGATAAATTGAATATCAGTAAAGCTAAAGCATATTTTTTCCAGTCCATAGACTGATTTTCGTCTATTCCGCAAATTTTGTATATCCATAGTTCCGGCTTTCGGAAAACAGGTTTCAGAATATGTTTCTGATTATCCAATACCTTTGCCATATAGGAGCCCAGAATTGGAGTCAGGGCTATCAGCAGGAATAGGAATATAAAAATTTGCAAATAATCTTTGAAGTCCATAACTAAAATTTTTCAGGTTTTATTAATATATAAATAAGGTATACCAGTATAAAAAAGGATATACCAAGCCCGATAACATAATTGATGTCCATAATCATACTATTTTGAAGTTTTCTAATTCAAAGTTAGACTGGAAATCATAAAGATTTTATAAAGAAGATGAAGGGGATATAAAGATTTTGTAAAGATTAATTTTTTACAGTAGATTCGTTTAAATAGAAAAATTCTATTTAACATAATATAAATTATAGGGAATTTGTATTTCAGGATTTTTTACTTGCTTTTATTATTGTCTTTTCAAAGCACGTACAACTTTTAAATAGTTTTTAACATGCAAATTTGTAATTATAAAGGTTAAATATCATTAACTTTGTAAATATATAATACAATAAAATATAATGTATAATACTCTAGATATTGCTAAAGAATATGGAATTGAAGAAAATATTTTAAAAACATATTTAATTAATAACAATATTCCATTAGTTCAAGATAGTGGAATAAATGAAAAATATTTTCAAACAGTTCTATCATTTATTGAAACAACAGAAG
>JAVBRH010000084.1:0-10896 GCA_031548225.1 Apibacter sp. | reverse complement strand
AGGAAATGTCCTGCTGACTCATTTCAGTCATAAACGCAGTCATTGCAGGGGTCGTTCCGGCTAAAATCGTTTGTTTATGTGAATTAAAATTCACAGGCCAAATATCCTTTTTATCTTTTAACAGAGGCTTCAGTTCCGTATCAGGAAGATTTATAGCGACCATCATTCCTTTGTCATCTTCTACGGAATCTAAAATAGCATCAGCTCTTTTTCTACTCAAGGAAATTAATTCCTCAGGTTTGAAAACTCCGGCAAGACATAGGGCCGGCACTTATCCATAACTATGGCATGCAACCATATCGGGCTCTATTCCGAGAGAACGGAAGAAATCGGCTATAGCATAATCTAGTATTCCCAAAGCAGGCTGTGCGTTATGGGTGTTTGTTATTGTTTTTTGCTGTTGTTTTCGCTCTTCTTCGCTAAATGTGGTATTAGGGAAAAGAATCTTATTGTATTCTTTGTTTTGTAACAGCAAACGTCTCATTGCAGGAAAAGCAACAAAAAGGTCACGGCCCATATTAACCCGCTGACTTCCTTGTCCTGAAAACAAGAAGGCTAATTTTCCTTCTTTAGGATCTTTTATATAAATATCAGAATCATCTTCACCTGAAAGTAAGATATTCAATTTATCTGCTAATTCCCTTGTATTTCCGGCAATTATTGAAATTTGTACTTCTTTTGCACTGTAAGTAGTTAAACTATAAGCAAGATCTCTTAAATTAATATCCTCATTTATAGATAACAGGTGCTGAACTTTTTGTGCGATTTGTTTTGCTTCATTCAGGTTGTCTCCTTTAAATACAAAAAGTTCTGAAGGCCATAAAAACAAGCTGTTAGTAAATGGTACTTCGGATTGATAATTTTCCATTATCACATGGAAATTAGTACCTCCGAAACCAAAAGCACTTACACCGGAAATCCGTCTTTCACTTTCCCAAATTCCTGCCCGGGTATTAAAGATAAAAGGGCTGGTTTCTTTATTATAAAAAGGGTTAGGATTTTTTAAATTAATTGTCGGAGGCTGAATTCCATAATAAATGGATAAAGCCGCTTTGATAACTCCAACCAATCCTGCGGCACATTTAGTGTGTCCTATCTGTGTCTTTACAGATCCCAAATGGGTCTGCCCTGTTGTGGCTCCTGATTCCAAAAACATATCGGTCAGGGCACTTAATTCTGTTCTGTCACCCACCACAGTGCCGGTACCGTGTGCTTCTATGAGTTCAACCTCAGAAGGAAGAACACCGGCATTTTTATAGGCTCGTTGTAATGCCTTCATTTGGCCTTTTCTGTTAGGAGCAGTCATTCCCAGGCTTTTTCCGTCACTACTTCCTCCTGTACCTCTTACAACAGCATATATTCTGTCTCCGTCACGTTCAGCGTCTTCCAGTCTTTTTAAAACAAGCATGGCTATACCTTCTCCCAGAGCAATCCCATCAGATTCAGAATCAAAGGAAGCGCATTTCCCCTTTTTTGAAAGGGCGTAAGTGGCCGAAAACATGAGAAAATCATTTAATCCGTTGTGCAGGTCGGCTCCTCCTAAGATTACAATATCCGAGCGTTTATTTTGTAATTCCTGACAGGCTATATCCATAGCTGCTAATGAAGATGCACAAGCCGCATCCACAGTATAATTACTGCCACCTAAGTTCAACCGGTTAGCAATTCTTCCGGCTACCACATTGGATAACACACCCGGGAAGGAATCCTCGTTGAGTTTAGGTAAGGCATTTTTTAAATCTTCCGGTAATTCGCCAAAAACCTGTTTAGCATAACCCCGAAATCCGTAACTGGAAGCCAATTCCGTTGCTCCCTCAGCTCCTATGATTACAGAAGTGTTTTCTCCATCAAAAGTGTTCATGTCGTAACCGGCATCTTCCAGCGCCCGCTTGGCAACAAGAAGGCTTAACAGCTGAACCGGCTCAATGGAAGCCAAGGATTGAGGAGGGATCCCAAATTCCAACGGGTCAAAATCTATGGTTGGAATAAATCCTCCCCATTTAGAGGAAACGTAATCGGTGTCCCGTGTGTCAGGATTGTAGAATAGTTCTTTATTCCACCGGCTGTCCGGAACTTCCGTTATACAATCTTTTCCTATTATGATATTTTTCCAATATTCTTCTAAGTTTTTCGCCTGAGGGAAAACACCTGCCATTCCTACAATAGCAAGCTTTGATGGCTCCGGATATTCCGGTTTCTGGATTTTTTTCAGCTGAGAAATAAGTGTGTTATTATCTACAGCAACATGGGTATGCAGTTCATCAATGGTAATTACCTGATTTCGCAAGGCAGCTACCTGCCCAATCATATATACCCCTTTTTCCACCTGTTCTTTTTCATCCAGTTTGAAGAGTTCCTTGTCTCTTCTTTCTATCCCCTTTGCCGCAACTCTCAGTCGCCCGATGTTCATTTCCTCAAGTTTTATCCAAACCTCTTTGGAATCCATTCCTTCCGCTAAAAGGCGTTCTTTTTCCTGATTGAAAAGTTGGGTGAAAGGAGTTTTCAGCGCCCTGGTCTCCTGTCCTGGAGCTGCTTCTAATAGCACGGTTTTATCC
Source organism: Apibacter sp. (assembly GCA_031548225.1). Taxonomy (GTDB): domain Bacteria; phylum Bacteroidota; class Bacteroidia; order Flavobacteriales; family Weeksellaceae; genus Apibacter. The sequence goes on along the minus strand of JAVBRH010000084.1, from coordinate 8,341 downwards.
TGGGAAACCGATTGTTTCTGGTATTCTTCCAGGATAGCTCCTGTTTCAACGGCTTCCTGGGTATATAAATAGGAAGTTCCCATTAAAACTCCGATTTTTGCTCCTTTTGCCGCCAAGGTTGCGGACATGATGGAGATAAAGGCTGAAGAAAAGGCATCATGAATACCCCCTGCAAAAAATATTCGGAATAAAGACGGATTACTTTCCTGTAATAACCGGTAAATTTGTTTTTCCCAAAGCACTAAGCTGGAAAGAGGCCCTACATGTCCCCCGCTTTCCCGGCCTTCAAAAATAAAATTCTGAGCTCCTTCTTTCAGGAACATATCCAGCAAAGCAGAGGAAGGAACATGTAAAAACACTTTAATTCCTTCTTTCTCATAAGGCTTGGCTAAAGATGGACGTCCTCCGGCAATAAGTACTATCGGTGGTTTAGTTTCCAGGATATATTTCATCTGCTCCTCACGTAGCTGAGGCGGGGCAAAGCCTAATATACCTGCTCCCCATATTTTTTCTCCTAAGAGTTTTCCGGTTTTCGAAATAGCCTGCTCTGCCGGTTTTCCTACCATAAGGCTCATACCTATAAAAGGAAGAGCTCCTCCTTCGGCAACTTTTTCCGCAAATTCAGGAACATCACTCACCCTTGCCATAGGTCCTTGTGCGATAGGATATTTTATACCCAGATCCTTTGCTAACGGACTATCCGGGCCAATAGTGTCTAATAATTTAGCCTGCAGCAGATGCCCGTATGCGGCTTCATTGATAGCAGATATTAAATTACTTAGATTTTTATAGCGTTCCACCAAATCTATTGAAAGAGATATATCCTGTCCTATAGGCAGAATATTTTCAGATAAATCCAATCCGCCCAGATAAGGTAGCAAGTCCTCATATTTTGCCTGGACAGGCAACGATGGTGAATTTTTTCTTAATAAAATCCTATAATTATCAAGTAAGATAGTTTCACTTCCACTTAATTTTTCTAAAACATTTTTGAGGTCTTTCGGTATACTGCACTCCGGGAATAATGCAACCTGGCTGTCAAGGATAATTCCTTGTGCGCCCATTCCCAGCATGGCTGCAGAAGAATGAATTCCCATTCCTCCTTGTACATAAATGGCTGTATCTGACTGAGGATATTTTTTCTTTATCCCTTGAAAAAGCACAAAAGAAGATTCATATGCCACTTTTCCGGCTCCTTCATTTCCTTTTAAAATGATAGAATCAACTCCATTTTTAATGGCTGTTTCGGCTTCTTCCAAAGAATAAACCTGATAAAAGACTTTCCGGTTTTTTTTCTCAGGGATTTTAAATCCATAAGGAGAAATTATCTTGGTGACATTATCCGGGAATTTTAGAGAAGTCATAGACTCAGAAACCAAACAAACACCAAAAGATTCAGATGTTCTTTTTGATAAAGTTTCTAATGCTTTTATAGCTTCTTCTTCCTTTCTTCCTAAATGGAGTATAGGAAATGCACCGGATTTTATAATTTCCAGAACTAATGAGATATCCGGAACCTCAAAAGGGGAAAGAACAAATAGCTCTTTTTTTTCTTGCATAGCTTAAAAAATAATAAAAATATATCTAATATGTTACTAATTGTATGTTAATTACCTTGAATTGCCGTAGAGCTTAGAGTGATGAATTACCTGTACAAAAGTACTAAAAAAATATGAAAAAACGGTTTTTAAGTACGGTTATTTCAATTTATTGAACTGATTCAGTTGCCATAATACCATGAATCCGGCTAAAACCGTTGATATTATATCGGAAAGCGGGATAGATAGCCATATTCCGTTGAGTCCAAAATAATGAGGAAGGATAAAAATAGAAGGGATTAAAATAACAAATTGACGGGTCATGCTTAAAAAAAATGCATAAACTGCCTTTCCAATACATTGGAAGAAACTGGAAATTACCATTTGAAGCCCGCTCAAAGGCAGGGTAATAGTTATGATTCGTAAAGCGAGAGATGATTTTTCAGCGAGATGAGGGGAAGGATTAAAGGGCTGGACTACAATATGGGGCAGGAAAACTCCTAGCAATAATCCTAAAGAACCGATAGAAACACCAATTTTCATGGTATAATTCAGGGTTTTTTTTACCCGGTCTATTTTTTTTGCACCATAGTTATACCCTATGATGGGCTGCATCCCCTGGGTAAGCCCTACCAAAACCATAATAAAGACCATGACTAAACGGTTGGCAATAGTATAGGCTTCTATAGCAACACTTCCTCCATATTCATTAAGACGGTTATTAATAAAAAAAACTACTACGGAAGCAGCGATTAACATGAAAAAGGGAGCGAATCCGATATTTATGATAGACCATACTATTCTTGAGTTTAGCCGTATTCTGCTCCATCGGAGGGTAACACTACTTTTTTTGTTTAAAAAATGAAATATTACCACACATAAACCCGTAAGAATGGATAAATTAGTAGCAATGGCAGCTCCCTTCATTCCCCATCCAAAAATAAAAATAAAGACAGGGGCTAATATAATATTGGCAAATACTCCTATAAGCATGGAATACATAGCTTTTCTGGGATAGCCGGAAGCTCTCATTACACTGTTAAGAGAAAAGTTGATGGTAAGCAGTATGTTACCGGGCAGGTAATAGAGTAAAAACTCCTTGGCAAAAGGGAATGTTTCCGGTGTTGCTCCTATTCCCCATAAAATTTGATCCAGAAAGAGGTATAATATGAAGATAAGGCACAGGGTAAGGATAAAGACGAGTAATACAGCATTACCTATTATTTTCTCTGCAGAATCTCTTTCTTTTTGTCCTAAGTAGATTGACACACGGGTAGAAGCGCCTGCCCCTACCAACATTCCGACACCGGAAATCAAATTCATCACAGGCAGAAGGATTCCTAATCCGCCAATAGCATGATCTCCCAAATCAGGGCCATGTCCGATATAAATGCTGTCAATAATGTTATATAGGGCTATTACAGCTGTACCTATGATAGCAGGAACGGCATATTGCCAAAGAAGTTTGCCGGGTCTCTCGTTTTCCAGCTCTTCAATATTTTTAACCCTTGATGTTCCCATCCGGAAAATAAAAGCTCTTTTTTATCTAAATCAGGTATAATTTAAATTTATACGGGGCTATCCAACTAATCTTTTACAAGTAATCTGAAGCCTTCCCCATGAATATTCACTATTTCAACATTTTCATCATCCTTCAATAGTTTTCTTATGGTCGCAATGTAAACATCCATACTTCTGGATGTAAAATAGTTATTGTTATGCCATATTTTAGTCAAAGCTTCTTCTCTTGACATTAAGTCGTTCTTGTATTTACATAAAAGCTTAAGTAAGGCATTTTCTTTGGGGGAAAGTTTATGCATATGTCCATTTACTTCCAGTTGCCTTAATTTCGTGTTGAATTTAAAATTGGAAATCTCATAAACTTCTTTATCCTCACTATCATCATTATTGCCGATATTCGAATTTCGTTGTAAAACAGCATTGATTTTATAAAGCAGGACTTCTGAATCAAAAGGCTTGGTTATATAGTCATTAGCTCCTAATTTATAGCCGGTCAAAATGTCTTCCCTCATATTTTTAGCAGTCAGGAATATAATAGGAACATCCGGATTCAGGTCGATAATTTCCTTTGCAAGAGTGAAGCCGTCCTTTTTTGGCATCATTACGTCAGTAAGGCAAAGGTCAAAAGTACCGTTTTTGAATTTATCCAAACCATCTTCCCCGTCCACAGCGAGAGTGACATCGTAATCATTAAGCGTGAGATAATCTTTCAGAACAGCTCCGAAACTGGGGTCATCTTCTACTAGTAATAATTTTGCTTTTTTATTCATGGTTTTTTATTGATTTAAAGGGATTCGTACAATAAAAGTGGTTCCCTTATATACTTTACTTACAACTTTGATACCACCTTTATGTAATTCAATAATATTTTTCACATAGGCCAAACCTAATCCGTGACCTTTTACATTATGTATATTTCCGGTTTCTTCTCTATAAAATTTTTCAAATATTCTTTTAGCCACCTTCTCCACCATTCCTTTTCCTTTATCACTGATTTCCACTACATAGTCATTTCCGTCATTATAGGTTTTAACGGTAATTTGAGGTTTTTCCGGAGAATATTTATTGGCATTGTCCAATATATTTACAAATGCATTAGTAAGGTGAAAACCATCCACGTTTGCCACATGCCTTTCTGCTGTGTAGATTTCCGTAATGGTACCCTGCCTTTGTTCCACTTGTAACCGGACGGTTTTCACACTGTTCTTCAGCACTTCCCGCATATCCGTTTCCTTTCTTATCAACTCCAGTACATTTCTTTCCAGTTTTGACATCCGAAGCACCATTTCCACCTGTTTCCTCATTCGTTCGTTTTCCTGCTTGATTAAAGAAGTGTAAAATTTCATTTTTTCCGGTTGTGTCTGCACTTTTTCCGAATTTAAGGCGTCCGTAGCAATATTTATAGTCGCAATAGGAGTTTTAAATTCATGCGACATATTATTGATAAAGTCCGTTTTTATTTCAGAGATCTTTTTCTGCTGCGACATATAGTAAATGGAAGCAATATAGATGGAGATAATAATAAGAGTGGAAGCGATGGTTGCACCAATAGCCCCGAAAATAGGGTTTAAAACAGAATATTGTTTTGACGGAAAATATACGGAAAGATAGTATTGTGTGTCATCTTTGTCTTTTCCATCTGAGAACAAGGTTACATTATAATTGTGTTTCGGATGGCTGCTTAAAACGAAACCTTCACTATGAATCTTAGTCAGGATCAGTTTATTATTAAGAACTCCACATTTAAATTCCGTATCAATGTTTTGTTTCTTCAGCTCAAGATACACAATAGAATCAATCAACTTCATATTCACTCTTGATTCCAGACTCATCTGGTTAACGCTTAACCGGGCAAATTCATCCAAAGTGAATTTAGGGCTGACAAAACTATTTTCAATGCCTTCCTCTATAGGTCTTAACTTCTGATCGTTGGAGTCTTTTTTTATCTTCAGTACTCCTTCATCTGTCAAAAGATTGGTGATTTTCAGAGTATCCCTCTTAGAAAAAGGAATGGCTAAGGGCCTTTTATTTACAATGGTTTTTTTATATATGATGTACTTTACCGACTGGGAGTCTATAACGCTCATCGCTGTCTGGATTGTACTGGAATCTTTCTGGGAATTAATGTCTTTGTAAAAATTGGTAAACGGTTTATAGAATTTATTGATCTCAATAGTGTTAATTTTTTCCGCCGAACTGTTCAGGGCTCTGTAAACCCGTGATGAAAAGTCTTGTTCTCCCGCATCTATGGATTGTTTCAGCCAGAATACCTGCAACCCGACGAAAACAATCAAAGAGATTGTCATTAATCCCGATAAAATAGGAATAAACCGTTCCTTCATAATTGCAAAAATACACATTTTAAGAAAAGACTGACGGGATAAATCCTATTTTTCTATTTAAAAATCAAAATTTTAAACTAGGACTTAGCTGAAAATAACGTAAATTTGCGTTCCGATAATTTACAACTGTTTATGCAAGAAGAAGAGAAAAAACCGTTAAATTTTTTAGAGCAAATTATAGAAGAAGATCTGGCTAACGGATTTCCGAAGGATAAAATGCGATTCCGGTTTCCTCCGGAGCCTAACGGATATTTACATATAGGGCACACAAAAGCGATCTGGATCAATTTTAGTCTGGGACAAAGATATGATGCACCGGTTAATCTCCGGTTTGACGACACCAATCCGGCAAAAGAAGAGCAGGAATACGTAGATGCGATAAAGGAGGATATCAAATGGCTGGGATATGAGTGGGATAAAGAATGTTATGCTTCCGATTATTTTCAACAATTATATGACTGGGCGGAAAAGTTGATTCAGGAAGGAAAGGCTTATGTAGATGACCAGACTTCAGAAGAAATAAGCGAGCAAAGAAAAAATCCCTTCGAGGACGGTGTTAACAGTCCTTTCAGAAACAGAAGTGTAGAAGAAAACCTCACTTTATTGAGAAAGATGAAGGCAGGGGAATTTGAAGAAGGAACTCATGTACTTCGGGCGAAAATCGACATGAAATCCCCCAATATGAACATGAGGGATCCGGTTATGTACCGCATTTTAAAGAAACATCATCACCGGACAGGAGATAAATGGTGTATTTATCCGATGTATGACTGGACTCATGGAGAATCCGATTATATAGAACAGGTTTCCCATTCTTTATGCTCCCTGGAGTTTGAAAACCACCGACCTTTATATGAATGGTTTCTGGATCAGGTATATGAAGATGGTAAGATAAAAAATAAACAACGGGAATTTGCCCGGTTAAATCTCAATTATACTATTACCAGTAAGAGAAAATTATTACGACTGGTGGAAGGAAACTATGTTTCCGGTTGGAATGATCCGCGTATGCCTACCATTTCAGGGATGAGAAGAAGGGGATATACCCCTGAAGCTATCCGAGACTTTCTGGAAAGAGTAGGCGTGGCAAAAAGAGAAAATATGATTGATATTGCCCTGCTTGAATTTACTGTCCGGGATCATCTGAACAAAATAGCGCCAAGGGTAATGGCCGTGATTAATCCCGTGAAGGTAATAATCACTAATTATCCTGAAGCCAGAGAAGAAACGGTAACCATTGAGAATAATCCTGAAAATCCGGATGCCGGAGAAAGAGAAGTACCTTTTTCCAGGGAAATCTATATTGAAAGAGAGGATTTCATGGAAGAAGCGCCTAAAAAATTCTTCCGGTTAACCCTTGGAGGAGAAGTCCGGCTGAAGGGAGCATACATCATCAAAGCAGAATCTGTAGAAAAAGATGCGGAGGGAAATATTCAGACCATCTATTGCACATATGATGAAGAAAGTAAGAGCGGAAGCGGAACCGAAGCCAGCATGAGAAAGGTAAAAGGAACTTTACACTGGGTATCGGTTAAACATTCCCTGCCTATTGAAGTACGGATTTATGACCGTTTATTTAAAGAGGAATCTCCGGATACACAGGAAGAAGATTTCCTGGAATTTTTAAATCCGGATTCGCTAAAAGTTGTTCACGGATTCGCAGAGCCAAGTCTGAGTGGCACAAAAATTGGAGATAAATACCAGTTCCAGCGTTTAGGATATTTTGCGGTAGATAGTGATTCAACAAAAGATCAATTGATTTTCAACCAGACGGTAACCCTAAAAGATACCTGGGCAAAGATTAGTAAGAAATAAAAGTAAGAAAAGAATAAAGATGAAGAAGATAGTTTTAACGTTAGTAATGATTTCCTTTTCTTTTATAGGAGAAGCACAGGAAATAAAGACTCCGGCGGCCAGCCTTAAATCGGAAGTGGAGCAGATGGTAGGTCTGACGGATATAGAATATGTGTATTCAAGGCCCAATAAAAAAGGGCGGGTAATCTTCGGAGGACTGGTTCCTTATAACCAGATATGGAGGACCGGAGCTAATGAAAACACGACTATTCAATTCGGGGATGATGTGGAAATTGACGGAAAAACCATTCCTAAAGGAAAATATGCTTTATACACAATTCCTCATGAAGACCAATGGGATATTATTTTTTATTCTGATGCCGAAAACTGGGGAACTCCTAAAGAATGGGATGAGGAAAAAGTAGTGTTGAAAACTACCGTTCCTATACGGAAATTGAATGATGCAATAGAAACCTTTACCATAGGAATTAATAATCTTTCCGATAATTCCGCTCACTTACAATTTTTGTGGGATGAAACTCTGGTAGATGTGAAATTTGAAGTACCTACCCAGAAAATCGCCAATGCCAGCATAGAGGGGATTTTATCCAACCCTAAGGCGGATGCAAATGCGTATTATGCTTCTGCCAATTATTACCTGCAATCCAATGGGGATATGAAAAAAGCCCTGAACTGGATCAACCGTGCCATAGACCTGAAACAGGGAGATTCTCCTTACTGGTATTTCCGGGTAAAATCCCAGATTCAAGCCAAACTGGGAGATATAAAAGGTGCGATAGAATCAGCAGAGAAATCATTGGAAGGAGCTAAAAAAGAAGGAAATCAGGAATACATAAAGCTCAATACCGATTCCATCAAGGAATGGAAAAAGGTTTTGTAAAACCTATAAAATAAAACATACCATATGGTATGTTTTATCTGGACATACAACAAAAAGTTTTTTCCTGACCAGTCAAATTACAGTCAAAAACAAACAAGGGTACTATATTAAATCGTAAATTTGCATTAACATCTTAACCCTTAAAATTGTATTAGATGAAGGTAAAAATAACTATTTATGCAAGATTGTTATTTTTAATAATTTTCTTAACAGGATCTTTAGTATACAGTCAGGATAAACAGAAT
>JAVBRH010000298.1:0-12650 GCA_031548225.1 Apibacter sp. | reverse complement strand
TCATTAATCGCCGAGCCTAAAGACATCATCGACTGCTCAAAGTCCCGCCCGGATTCCGCCCCAATCCGGTAAACGGAAGTCAGCTTACCCACCTCCCGGATTTGGACATCCGAGAGAGCATCGCCCAGAGCTACCTTCAGCATATTGGCCACATTCACGAACTTCCGGATATTTTCCGTACCCTCAATTCCTAAACGTCCGCCCTCTTCCGCCAGCTTCAAAAGCTCCAGGCGCGGAGTGCGCGTATTAAAGGAACTAAAAGACTTCATCAGCTCATCCACTTCCGCTTTCGTCAGCCCCGTCGTTTTCATCACATCCGCCTGACCGTCTGCGATCTTATGCTGTAAATCAATAAACTGCTGAAATGAAAAATAAAAGCCCGCCAGAGTGGCGGCCACCCCGGCAATCAAAGTCTGATACCGATTCAACTGATCCGCCACCATTCCCAAAGACAGGGAAGAAGCACGGGCTTTGCCTGAAAGTTCCGAAATCCGCGCATTCAGCTTGCCTAACTCAGCGCTGTATGCCTTGAATTGAGCAGAGCCGGGAGTCATATTTACCAACGCCACCCGCACTTCCGCCGCCCGCCTTTTTAACTGAGCCAGCGTAAGATTGGAAATCCCGATCGTATTTTCCAGCTCCCTTATTTTTTGCTTATTCGTCTCCAAAGAAGCAGTATTCTTCCTGAGCGTATTTTCCAGAGCCTTATACTCATCAGACTGCTTTTTTCCCTGGCGGGAAAGGGAAGTCATTTCCCGATTGAGTTCCTTATTGGATTCAATCAGCTTCCGATTAGCCTGATCCAGCTCATAAATTTCATTCTGGGATTTATTCCCATTAATAATGATGGAGAGGCGTATATCTTCGTCGCGGATGGTCTTAGCCATAGAGTAGAATTCTTTAGGCTAAATTCCAATTCCTGCGCCTCTTTATGTGTGACATGAAAACCCCGGACTTTTTTAATGGACTTTAAAAACTTAATCTATATTAATATTCTAATTAAAAAGCGTAAAATAATACGCTTTTTAATTAGAAAATAGATTTTCTCATCGTATATTTGTAATAAGAAATTAAAACAATAAGCCATGATGCAAAAATCTTGGGAATTTTTGAGCACTTATTTTGATTGGGAGGATAGAAATTTAGATATGGAAGATTTGGGGGACTTAAATTAACTATTATGTATACACACGAGGATTATAAAACCTTAAAAAAGGAATTGGGCTTAAAAAATAAAGATATAGCAGAGGCTATAGGGCTTAAAATTAAAACAGTTACTGACAGCACCCGCCCATCCTGGGAGTTGCCTACCTGGGCAAAAGCGATGATTTTTATTTATAAGAAAATGAAAAATTAATTTGCCTGTCATGTAGCAATAATATATTATTGCTACATGACAGGCAACAGTATAAGTTGTTTAAAAGTCATCCTATTATTTTTTGAAATAAAACACTAATACCTTAAAAGCCTTCCCAATGGGAAGGCTTTTTTTTATACCGGAAAGTTCGTTATTTTTTCCTCCAGGGCTTTAATTTTATTTACCAGATTTTTAACCAGTTTCCGGTAATTCTCCGGATTAAAGGAATGTTCCAGAACTTTATCGCTTTTTTTATTCCGGTACACCCGGGGAGAGATCTCCATTAATTTGGACATACCTTCAGCCGTAAAGCCAAAGTCATCCTGGATCTTCAATATTTCTTCTTTTGCATCCATAACTGTATTTTTTTATTCAAAAGAGACCGAGCCCAGCTCGGAGGCTAATTTATGGATCTCCTCTTCAATTTTCTTCACCCGGTCCAGGGAAATATACACCGGACGATCCGAAAGGTACTGACTCATCAGCGTTTTGGATATTCCCGCCCGCAAGCCTATCTTGTCTTTTTTCAGTTCCGGAAATTCCTGGAAGAAATCCTTCAGGGAGATTTTAAACTGGAAATCCCAGTCATATCCGGAATACACATCCGCTTCCTCCCGGGCAAGCTCCCCGGCTTCCTTCATGTTTTTCTTCAGCTCCTCAAAGGTAGCCCCGTCTGCGGAAATCACACCGGGAATATTCTGGGTAGTTCCCCAATACCGGCCGGACTGATCCTTTTCCACAAAAACAATAATCTTTTCCATATCTGTAAAAATATACTTTTCTTATAAAAAGCAGGGCTATTTCAGCCCTGCCTGCTTTAGAATTGAGTTTGCCGTACCTTTGGGAATATCCTTCCGGGGATGCGGCAGAACTACAATTCCGGGTTTCATCGGATGCTTGAATACATGATGACTGCCTTTAACTCTTTCGAGATACCAGCCATCCTCTTCCAGCATCTTTTTCAATGAACTTGAATTCATAACGCGTTTGAATTACCCTGTAAATATATAAACATTTATTTATATAAACAAATATTTATACATTTATTTTCACCTGATTTTTATCATATAAAAAAGGCAGCACCCACGGGCGCTGCCTGCATAAATAATTTAAACCAAAGTTTATAATTCCGCTTCTACAAAGAGAGCTGCATCGAAAGGACAGCTCACATACTGATCTTCATCTACCAGTACCAGCAGATGATTGTCCTTCAGCTCCCATAAAGAGCCTTCATCTACCTCTATGCCTTCCGGAGAGGTAATGGATACTAAGTTTCGGTAGTATTTTTTCATAAATACGAAAGCCCTGCTTAGGTGTGACTCAATACTACAATAGTATGTAACAGCAGTTTCCCACTGTATCACCATACAAGGCCTTTTTTTGATTCATATTTATATATGTAGTATTGAGTCATGTCAAAGATAAGAATTTTAGATAAAAGCATTATATTTGGATAAAAAATTTATGGAAGCAGGAATTTTAATGTTATTATGGATTTTAGCTTGCTGGATTGTAGGCTGGCTTGGAAGCACCCGAACTATTGGTTATGGATGGGCTGTCCTTTTATCTGTATTTTTAACTCCGGTAATAGCTTTAGTAATAGTTTTATTCTCAAAAAAGAAATCAGATGTACAGGCTGAGAGGAAATTACACCAGCAGATAGACAAAATTTCACAGACAGAATATCTGGAAAAAATATTCAATTTAAAGGAAAAGGGAGCCATTACTGAAGATGAGTATATTAAAATGAAAAATGATTTCTTTAATAAAAATCCTAAACCTTAAGTTTAGGATTTTAAAATTAATTTTTCTCATAATCGGCCAGTTTAATAAGTTGCTTCAATCGTTTGTACAAAGCCAGGGCATCAATCCGATCCTCGGGCACATCTGCCTGAGGAGAGAACAAAAAGGCTTCCCAAAGCAATTCCAGACTTTTCCGGTCTAATGATCTAATTATGTCTAATAATATCTTAGTATCTTTTTCCAGGGTTTCTTCCATGTCAAATAACTTTATGATATTTAAATTCAGTTTATCGTTATTTATTAAAAATAAAATTACCTATTTGTATAGTTTAAGTTCACTTTTATTTTATTTTTGCTAATATTTAACAATAAAGTAAACATTTTATTAAATTATTTATATTTTAAATATATATGTTTTAGCAATAACACAATTACGGATTTCCGTAACGGATAAAAAATAATTTCTTAACTCATTTAAAATGAGTTAATTATTTTTCTCAATAAATTAATAAATTTGTGAATGTCTATCCGATCCTCCGTTACATCCGCCTGGGGAGAGTATAAAAAGGCTTCCCATAAAAGATCGAGTTGCTCAAAGGCCTCTTCTTTGTCCAGCTCATCGGCTAATTCTTTGAATGTAAGTAATTTTTCTTCGGTTTGTTTCTCTTTTTGTTTCAAATTTTCCATAATAAAGTATATTTATACGAAAATCCGATAAATACTACTTAGTCCTCCAATTTTTTCATTTCCTGCACCACTTCTTCCGTATAACCGTAAGACAGCTCCCGCACGATATTATTCAAATGACCGAACATAATCTTATTATATATAGGATAATTCTTTTTCTTCTTCTTTCCATGGCGGGTATTCCGGGTTTTCATATCGATATACCGATGCTTTTTCAGCTCGGTAATGGTAAGCCGGCTGTCGTCTGCCTTCATTCCCCGCTTCTCAAACCAGTCGGGAGAAGTAAACCGGGACATTCTTTTTTCCTGGGCCGAGAGGATATCGCCTCCCTGCTCTTTCAGCACCTTCCGGACAAACCGTCCCTCGGAGATCCCGCTCGTTCCCTGAGCTCTTAAATCCCGTATAGACATGGCTAAATACCCGTTTTTAAAGCAAATTCCACTTCATAACCATTACAGCTCGCCAGATTCATGACCGGATGTATTCCTATGCTGTCCGCTTCAATCAAATTCATTTCATGGCAGGACGATTCCCCCGCTTCATTTACCAGTTTGGAAACAAATTTTTTTGCGAGCTCCAGCGTCCGATGGAACACCTGTAATTTCTGATCATGCGTAATTTTGTAGGATATTTTTTCCATAAAAAGAAATGCCAGGTGATTTTGAAAATTCAAAGCATCCCTATTTTTTCCGTCGGAATCAAACTCCGGAATTATACCCAGCATAAAAATATTTTCTGATTCCGGAAAATCTTTCATATAGTTAATAATATCCCCGTCATCAAACAGCAGGGTTTCTTTTTTTATTTCCGGAAATTCCGACTTGCATTCGGCCAGAAATTCCCGCAATGAGTTAATGCTTATCATAATTCGGTAGAAGGTAATTTACTTTTTTCATCTAAATATTTTTTCTTAACATCATACAAATGAAGGATCACTTTCCAGAAGTTCGTACGCTCCACTTTTTCCAAATCTCCGAACACCTGGGACTGGGCCAGGCTGAATGCCACAGAGAGCATCCCGATACCCGGCACGGATTCCGAGGTTTCGCTGTCCTTTTCGAATAATAGGGAAAGGTCTATTACATTGCCGTCAATCTCAATTTGTGCCTGATCCAGATAGGATAAGAACGAGAAAAACAACAGGAAGAAGCCGTATAAAATACCCGGATCCAGCTGCACCATTTTTTCCGACTGCTGAAACACCTTATATTTATTGAAGGGCTTCCGGATATCATACTGCGGATTGTCTAAATGGGCAGCCGACCGACGCTTAGGACGGTAAAACACGGCAAATAACTCCCGCAGATAACGGCTCTTTTTGTTCGTCTCCAGATAAATAGTCCTCTTAAGCTCTTCTATCCGTCCATTCACTTCGTCCATCATACTTTCAAAATCCGGATACGGCAATTTCCGGCTGAATAAATTTTCCTTTTCCTTCTCCAACAGCTCCAGATCGGCCTTTTCCTTTTCCAGCGGATTAAGGAACTTATAGAAGTAGCCCAACGCCTCCAGATACTCCCCGAATGTGATATTCTGAAAGAAATCCGTAGGCCCGTAATAGCTCTTTTTCTCAAATTCAACCACGGGAACAGGATTATGCAGGAAATCCAGTTTCAGATCCTTGACCTGTCCTTCCTCATCTTTATGGAAGAAATCTTCAATAAGAGCAGAAAGCATCAGAAGATTAGCATCTTTATTGTCCTGCTCTTCCTCCGGAAGCGAAGAATCTTTCACATATTCCAGACCTAACAGCTTATACAGCGACAACATTTTAAACTGATGAAAATCAATTTCCTTATTCGCCATCTGATACAGGTAAAAAGCCACATCCACATACTGCTGCCTATTGCATTCTCCCAACGACTCCGGGAGCTCCAGGGTAATTCCTTTCTCCGGGATTTCTAAAGTATGCATACTACTTTATTTTTTTATATTTCACTTTGAAACGAGGCGTAAGCACGGCATCACAGCCTTTCAGCTCTTCCCTGAATTTGCTCCGGCATTCCGTAATCAGATGATTCCGGCTTATTTTCTTAGGGCGTATGTACCGGGAATAATTGGTCTTAATCCGCTTCCGGCCATACTGGATTATCCGGTCGTTCACTTCATTCGTTTTCCTTGCCCGCTCTTTGAGTTCCACTTCCAAAGTTTTCTCAATATCATCCAACTGCCGTCGGATTTTTCTTCTCTCAAAAAAAGTGCGGATCCGCTCAAGTATTTTTTTAAACATATTTTAGGTATTTACAAAATTATCGTTATCATCAAAGCCAAAATCGTAGGTAATTCCCTGCCCTGAATCGGGCTTACTATTTTGCTTCTTCATCAAATCTTCAATCCGGGAAAGATAAAGCAGGGCGTCGGCATCGTACTTCTGGGCTGCCTCTTCCGGCTCCTCGCTCTGATTCCTTTTTTCATGATGGTTTTTATTCAGGGAATAGGAGTACAAAATTCCTTCAGGGAAAATATTCACGGATAATCTTCGCATACCCCATGCCAGTGCCTTATACACCATAGCATAGCGAATGCAGCGGCATAATTCCATATCATCCGGCTCTATTTTTGACTTCAGCAATTCCAGCTTCTCAGAGCCGATACGCGGGATAATATCAAAGTCCTCCGACTGCATCAGCCCGGGAACCAGCTTTTCAAACAAGTACCGGGAATCCAATGGAAAAACATCGTTAAAATCAAAAGTAGATTTCACCAGCGTTTTATGAGCCTTTTTATAATTCTCCGAATTCTTCCATTCCTCAGAATTTTCATCCAGGTAATCCAGCAAATTATCCAAAGCCTTGTAAAACCTACGCTCCAAAGCCGCATCATTATTCTTAATCTGCCACTCAAAAGCACTCTTTTCATGCTCGTCAATACGCGCCTTCCGGCCATCATTCGTATGAGCAAGGTCATTAACTACCGCATGATTCGAATAAGCATGAATGGCAACAGGATAACGCACGGCATAAAGCAATGCCTCTTCTTCCTCACCGGGAGAGGCTTTTTTATATACTTCCAATATTCCGGCATACACTTCCCTGCTGATCAGTTTCTGCATTTCCAGACTGGAAGAAATCAAATCCGATTTCAAATTTTCAAACTTCATATCAGCATCAATGAAACCCAAAAGCTCTTTAAGCTCCTCAGTTCCATTGCTCTCTTTATTAAATAGTAATTTAATCATTGACAGGGGCTATTTCTTTAATTCTGTTTTGCGGACTTATGTCTGACTGCTTCTGGGCGGCCTCATGATAAAATCCCATTTTCAAACCTTTCCCCGGGAAATTGAATCGTAAAGCATAATTGATCGCTTTCAGTACAATTCTCTCCGGAATATCAATTCCGGTAAGCAGATAACCCTGAAGAGCATACACCTGCTCAGATCCTCCGTTCGCCTTTCCGCTGTCGGATATATTGGCAATCGCCGGATGCAATCCTATCCCGGTAGCTACGGCGTAATCGGCATGCTTGCTTATATCCAGATTTGCAGTAACGTAATCCTTTATATCCTGCTTAATAGGCTCAATCTCCCAGCCTAATTCAATTAAATTCGTCCCCTCAATAACCAGTACATTCTTAGTATGCCACAGCTTACCTACATTCTCATCGCCTCCCAGTACACGGGTAATCTTCCGGAATAAGGCTTTCTCAAAGTTGATCAACATCTGCTGTTCATAATCTTTCCCACTCCGGGTACAATCCTCCTTAATCTTTTGCTCAATGGCATCCCAATACGCCTGAGGGCTTTTCACATGATATTTGATATTCAATGAATTATCAGACAACGCCTTTAAAATTAACGGCACAACCGTACTTCTTCTAATCCACTCCAGGGAGCCGTAAATGCTCGAAAGAGTGTAATAGTCCATACAGAAGCTATATAAGTTAGAGTACAGGATAGAGTTAGGATGCGCAAACGGATTTCGGAAATCAAAGGCAGGATACACCCGGTATTCTTTCGGTAATATCCCTGAAGCATTAAACGATTTATCCGTCACAATCACATGAGTAGGCCGTCGGCTGCCGCTGTCTTTCTTTGTAGCTAAGCGTCCCCGGTCTGCGGGAATATGCTCCAGCTCCGTAATAAAAGGAGAAGAACCTATTCTCACCCCCCGATTGCGGATAAATCTGCTGAGCGCCCCATTGATATAATCATAGTCCACGCATTGAGCCATCAGGTAGTCTATATACTCCCAACTTTCTAACCAGTCCTGTATCTCCTTATCATGCTGCCATATCCTGACAGGCCGGGGAATACCATTGGAATCAGGCCTGTACTCTTCTTTGTATAAAAGAGGTCCCTGCCCCCAGAGCAGCTGAGTCTTTTTATGCAGTAGCCCAGGCGCCATATAATTATCAAAGAGTATATTCTTAATGACAGTAGGAAGATCATTCGTATCACCAAAGGGATGGATCAAGTACTCCCCGAACTCATAAGTATCATCATCCCAGTTAAACTTATCATGAGGAGACTGCTTCAGCTTCCTGGGACTGGGATTGTCCGGGGTATTTTCACGCTCATAGACGAAGATAACGCCTGCGTCGTAATCACGTACTATCCCATTAGCTCCATAACGTTCTATATTCATTGGGTAACTACTTTAAAATCATTAACAGAGATTAACAAAGGCAAATAGAACGAGCGGTTCTTATTGCCTGTCAAACTCTCATCTATGTAATTAATCAGTACATCATGCTTATCTGATTGCTCAGGCCTGAACGAGTGCCGGATGAAGGCTTTTTCAACCACCTTAACCCCATTGCTCTTTTGTTCCTTCTCATTGAAAGTGTAGAACACTAGCTTCACAGGAATATTATTCTCTGAAAACTGCTTAAACTTCTTTATTGCTTCATAAAGACTAATTTCTTTCATTATACGTGCATTTCTACAATATTAGTATTTATGCACTTTTCAGCGTGTGACACGATTTTTAACCAATGGATTTTTTTATTTATTGGTTGGATTGTATTATCATATTTCTTTTTTATTTTGCTTTTGCACACTCTTTTACAAATCTCAGCGGGCGGCGTCATTTTATATGCAAAAACTCTGTTTTTGAGTTTATGTAAGGTTTATTTACTGATTAATAGTTGTTTGTGTTTTTTAGCTTTTATTTTAAGAGTTTTTTTCAATGTTTTTTAGTTAAAAATTATCTTATTTAGACTAATTATAAAATTTGATTTTTTGACTTAAAATATTGATTTTTTGATAGATATATTTGCACGTGATAAATATATCACGTATATTTGTATTAGAAAATTAAAGAAAAGTTTAACCAAAATCATTAACATTATGAATGCAACAAACGCAAAAACAGAAACAACAAAATCCGTATCGTTAACAAGTAAGGTAGCGGATTTAAGGAAAGAAGCGGAAGCCCAAAAAATTAAAGAGGCAAAGAAAGAAACTGCTGTAAAGCCAGTAGTTAAGAAGGAAGAGGGAAATAAACCTGTTATTATTCCTTTACACACAGCGGAGAGCAGGAT
This sequence comes from Apibacter sp., assembly GCA_031548225.1. Lineage (GTDB taxonomy): Bacteria > Bacteroidota > Bacteroidia > Flavobacteriales > Weeksellaceae > Apibacter. The sequence continues at coordinate 3,382 of JAVBRH010000298.1, read as the reverse complement.
CAAACATCTTGAGAATTTTAATATTCTGGCTAAAAGGTTTCAAGTGCTGAAGGAGAAGCATACGGAACTGGAAAAGTTTAAGATTGCGAATGACGGTACACGGATGAAATTAACTCTATCGACAGATACGGAAAGTTTCAAAGTGAATAATTCTGAAACTCTGGAGTTAGTAATTAACTTAATTCAGGGGGATTTGAAAGAGAGGATTAACAAGACTGAAAAGGAAGTTCAGGATTTTGTAATCTAAAGAATAAAAGGAAATGCCCTATACGGGAATATAGGGCATTTTTAATCATTAACCATAGTCACAAACGCAAATTTAATAACTATGATACGCAAATTTAAAACTTATCTTCTATCTGAGCAAGTAAAGGCTATATTATATAGTAAAGGCTTAGAAACTATCTTCAATTATACTGATTATCATGATTTTAGAGTGAGAGTTCCGGCTTATGTTAAGGACAGGGCGGAAAGGATAGCGAAGTTATTTATAGAATATAATAATTGCGCTGTGTCTGACTATGCGGAATATGTTTTTTAATTAACTGAAATTCAAAATTTTAAAATCATGGAAAATTTAACAACAGATAAAATCACACAAAAAAATCCTAAGAGGGAAAAGTTAAAGGAGATTTCAAAGTTTGCAAAGTCTTTGCAGGAAACGGAATACCCGGATTTAACGATTAATGAGATACTTATAGATGTAATATATCAACGGGAAAACGGGGAAAGGCTGACTTTTGATACTTTCAACGGATGGCGCAAGAGGGGAAAGCGAGTGAGGAAGGGGGAAAAGGCTTATTTAATCTGGGGCAAGAAAAGGGAAGTTCCTATACAGGAAGCGCAGGAAGGGGATAATGACAGTTTTAAGTTTTTTCCGATGGCTTTTGTTTTTTCTAATGAGCAGGTAGAAAGTTATGCGGTTCATGAGGATAGTATTACAGGATTTGAGGATTTAGATGAAAATGAGTAAATCTAACAGGGATTTACCGCATAACCTTAAATGTTTTAATGAACTGTTTATGGGTTTAGCAGAGAGCGGATATAAGCATGATGTATCCGTTCTTTTTTCGGATTTTTTAAGCCTGATTATTGCTTGTTTTTCTTATGACCGGGAAGTATTGGAGCAGTTGGAAAACAGGTATGATAAAGGGGAACAAAAGAAATTTATGGAATTGAAGCGGGAGTTTTTTCTAGTTCATGACCGGGAGCAGAAATATAATGAGGGTTTATTTGTATGGAATGATTATTTGGGTATGTTTTATGAGGTTTTATCTTCTCAATATAAAAGGTCTGCGTTAGGGAAATTTTTCACTGCGGAAAGTGTTTGTGAGCTTGTTGCAAAGGTTATGTTCAGGGAAGCACCGGATCAGATTGTCCGTATTAATGATGCTGCCTGCGGAAGCGGACGACTTCTATTGGCGGGACATTGCAGTGTTAAGGGTAAGTGTATTGTTTACGGGGAGGATTTGGACGAGATATGTATGAAAATGACTGTTATCAATCTTTTAATTCACGGGGTGGAGGGTGAGGTGATTCATCATAATTCTTTGAGGCCTGACAGCTTTTATAACGGCTATTATGTTAATGAGCATATAAAGTCAGTATTGTTTCCTACTGTACGGAAATTGTATTCTGCGGAAGAGAGCCAAATTTGCCGAATGTGGGAAAAGATACGGAGGGAATATGGCGAGGAAGAGTTTAAAAAACGGGCGAAAGCCCGTAAGGATATTATTAAAAATGCGCCTCATGTTTCTGATGAGGATTTAAGGGATCTGGAATTTGTCTACTAAAAAATTGCTCCGCAAGGGAGCAATTTTTGTGTTCTGAAGGGAATTTGTATTTTTTGTCAGTAGGTCTGGGGGGTGCTCCAGGTTGTTTTTCGTTTTTTTAGGATGTTCATCCATTCGTAGCGGCAAACGAGGTATTTGAAGGCATCTGAGAAGTTTGTGCTGTACATGGGGCGTTTTTCCAACGGCAGCCGCTCGGAGCTTTTGTCTTTTTCTATGGTACGCTGTCCTTTTTTGTTTACGGAAACTTTGGTTTTTGAGAGTTCTAAGGAGGATTTTAACTGCATGCAATTAAAGTTATCTATTCTTATTTTTGGAATGTTTTTGTCGTATTCTCCGAGGAAGCCCTGCATAAACCTGTATTCTTCTTCCTGGTATATGGTGGCCTGATTCCGGGACATGAGCTGCACTGTCCAGCCTTTGTCTTTTAAAAATCCGGCTATTTCTGAAGCCCAGTCTCTTTTTATCTGGGAATATTGATTGCCGGCTCTGTCGTAGTACATTTCTATGTATTTTGTTTTGTGGGTGCTGAAGTAATCTGTAAATGATTCTACTAATTCTTTTGAGGAACCGGGGGCTAATACCCAAAAGTTTTTCAGTACGTAAAGGTAGTTTCCCTGTGTCTGTCCTACGACCATAGATGTCATGTCTCCGAAGTCTATTCCTATCTCCAGGGGCTTGTCGCGTTTTACGTACTTAAGCATTTCGCTTGTGAATTTGATGTCGTCGTAAATCATGAATCTGTCCTGGTAGCTTTGCAGGTTTCCGTCTTTGTAAAAGTGATGTTCTCCGAGGTGTGTATAAAATTTTTCGCCTTTTTTTATGGAGGATTTAAGGGAGAGAATGGATGTTTTGAAATCTTCTATTCCGTCGGCAAGCTGATCTTTAAACCAGTCCAATCCTAAGTAATCTGCATTGACGAAGGAGGTGGCTATATAGAAGAGGGTGGAATTATACCTGGCTTTTGTCCAACGGAGAAGCCAGCGTGTATAATTTTTTTGTAATAGATTTAATTCTGAGGGTGTTGCGTTTTTCTGAACTGCTTTGTAAATGTCTGCTTTTATTTCATTGAGTACAAAGCCTAATTGTATGATCTTTTCTATTTGTATGGGATCCATCTGTTTTTCGTAATCTAATACCCAGTCGTTTTCATTGTCTCCTATAATGGGCATATCCGTAGTGAGGGTACGTCCCTGAAAGAATGGGGAATGACTGAATATTTCTTTTCCTCCGCGAATGGCTGGGGATAGTTTTTTGTATTCTTTCTGGGCTATGTTTTTTACTTCGTCTGCAAATACGTGCTGATAGGAGTTTCCGGCGGCTGATGAAATCTGATCGGCTGAGACGGTATTAAAGAAGCATCCATTGGGAAGTGAGATTGTATGTTTGTATGAGAGCGGGGAACGATAGGGCTTTTTCCAAGAGTCCGGGGGGGCTTTGTCTGTAACAAAGTGTATTCCTTCTTTCCAACCCCGGCGCTTCCATCCTTCGATGAGTGAAGGCACGATATTTTTGAGCGCATTCATATAGGTGTCTGCAAACCAGGCGAAGTATGCTCCGGGCATATCGTAAATGATCTCCTGGGAGCGGGA
>JAVBRH010000102.1:0-7056 GCA_031548225.1 Apibacter sp. | reverse complement strand
ACCCGGCAAAACAATAGCAAGCGTTTGCGCATGGTCTATGCCATAAAAAGCGGTCAGTTCATGTCCTATCATGTGAGTAGCCCAGTCCTGAGGAACTCCGCAGGAAATCCAGCCGTTTAATGCCCAGGAAGAAGCCCACATCAGGTTGGCTCTTATATCATAATCCGTAGGATTTTCCAATGCTCTCGGTCCCTCTATTATCAGCGTTTTCAATATGGCTTCCGCCATAAAGTCCTGCAATAATCCGTTTACAGGATAAGTCAGGTATTGTTCGATTACGTGAACAAAAGCATCTACAACTCCGTTACTGATTTGTACCGGAGGAAGGGTAAAGGTTACACTCGGATCCAGTACGGAAAACTTAGGAAATACCAAAGGAGATCCGAAAGAAAGCTTTTCCTGTGTTTCTGCCCGGGTAATTACCGCTCCTGAATTCATTTCCGATGCAGTCGCAGAAAGAGTTAATACAGTACCGTAAGGAAGGGCTTTTTTTACTTTTACATTCGGTTTATCAGATAAAATCCTCCACGGATCACCTTCTTCAAAACAGGCGGCAGCCACAATAAATTTGGTGGCATCAATTACGGATCCCCCACCGACAGCCAATACGTAATCAATTTTCTTTTCTTTGATTGCTTCCACAGCCTTCATACAGGTTTCATAATGAGGATTTGCCTCAATTCCGGAAAACTCATACCATTCATAGGATTTCAATGCATTAGTTACCTGTTCATATACTCCGTTCTTTCTAATGCTTCCGCCTCCATAGATAATTAATACTTTGCTTTTTTCAGGAATTTCATGTGAAATATTTTTGATGGTATCCTTACCGAATATGATTTTTACGGGATTTACAAATGTGAAGTTGTTCATTGTTCTTTATTTTGAATTAAGGTTAAACTAAATACAGTTCAAATTTTGAACCGAATTTGTTTATTTTATATAATTTTTAAAACAATTCAGGCTGCCGGGTCTCCGGCAGCCTGATAATTTAGTCTGTTTCTTTTTCTAGTTTTCCAAAGCCTGGGCACCACTCACAATTTCGATTAACTCGTTGGTAATGGAAGCCTGACGGGCTTTGTTGTATGAAATAATTAGATCTTGTTTTAATGTTTTTGCATTATCTGTTGCAGACTGCATAGCTGACATCCGGGCTCCGTTTTCGGCAGCATTGGAATCTAAAATCGCTTTAAAGAACTGAGTTTTTAATGTTTTAGGTATCAGTTCAGTCAGGATTTCTTCTTTAGAAGGCTCAAACAGATAATCTACATTGATTCCCTGGGCAGATGCCGGAGTATCTTCCTTGCTTTCCTTGCTCAACTCTACCGGTAGGAATTGTTCCACCTGTAAAAGCTGAACCACCACATTTTTGAAACGGTTGTAAACCAGTTCTACTTTATCGTATTCTCCTGAAACAAATTTTTCTATCAGGTCATTGGATATTTCTGTGGCATTTTCATAGGTAGGTGCTTCCCAAAGGTTACTGCAATTTTTATATACAGAAGCAGTTTTACCCAGAACGTCATGCACCTTTTTACCTACGGTTAAAAGATCAACCTGTACGTTTTTATAGTCATTTTCAAGCAGATTTCTAACTGCTTTTATGACAGAAGAATTAAAAGCACCGGCTAGACCTCTGTTGGAAGAAATTGCTACTATTAAAACCTTTTTCACTTCTCCTTTTCTCATGTATTCTTTTCCTGTATCACTATCTAAGGAGGAGCTGACTTTGGATAATAGTTCCTGCATTTTTTCAGAATAAGGGCGCAGTTTTTGGATTGCATCCTGAGCTCTTTTCAGCTTGGACGAGGCAACCATCATCATGGCTCCTGTAATCTGCATGGTAGAGTTTACTGATGTAATCCGGTTTCGTATTTCTTTTAATGTAGCCATTTTCTCTTATCTGTTTTAGGGCTGGAATTTAGTTTTTATTTTAGGAATAGTTTTTTACTACTTCAGCAATGATATTATCCAGAGCATCTGTTACAGCATTGTCTATTTTTCCTGCTTTAATATCTTTTAATAAATCAGCGTGTTTTGAACGTAAAGTATCAGTCAGATTTTCTTTAAAATCCTGAACTTTATTTACAGGAACACTTTTTAACAGGTTTTGAGTTCCGGCATGGATAATCGCCACTTGTTCTTCCACCGGCATAGGTGAGTTTACAGCTTGTTTCAGGATTTCCACGTTTCTTTCCCCTTTGGCAATTACTGCAGCGGTTGCAGCATCCAGGTCGGAACCAAATTTAGAGAAAGCTTCCAGTTCACGATATTGAGCCTGGTCTATTTTCAGGGTTCCTGATACTTTTTTCATGGATTTGATCTGAGCAGCTCCACCCACACGGGATACGGAAATACCTACGTTGATAGCAGGACGAACTCCGGAGTTAAACAGGTCTGATTCCAGGAATATCTGTCCGTCCGTAATGGAAATTACATTGGTCGGGATATAAGCGGAAACGTCACCGGCTTGTGTGTCTCTAATTGGAAGTGCAGTCAGAGAACCGCCTCCTTTTACTTTACTTTTTAGAGATTCAGGTAGATCATTCATAGTAGCAGCAACTCCGTCATGAGATATAATTTTAGCCGCTCTTTCCAATAGACGGGAGTGTAAGTAGAATACATCCCCTGGGTAGGCCTCACGTCCCGGAGGTCTTTTTAATAACAAAGATACTTCACGGTAAGCAACAGCTTGTTTAGATAAATCATCATAGATAATTAGAGCAGCTCTTCCGGTGTCACGGAAAAATTCTCCGATTGAAGCTCCTGCGAAAGGTGCATATACCTGCATTGGTGCAGGATCTGAAGCATTGGCGGCAACCACTACGGTATAAGCCATAGCTCCTTTGTCTTCCAATGTTTTTACGATTTGAGCTACAGTAGAAGCTTTTTGTGCTATAGCAACATAGATACAATATACAGGCTCTCCTCTGTCATAAAACTCTCTTTGGTTAAGGATAGTGTCAATAGCAACGGTAGATTTTCCGGTTTGACGGTCACCGATGATTAACTCCCTTTGTCCTCTTCCGATTGGAATCATAGAGTCAATAGCAACAATACCTGTTTGTAAAGGCTCACTTACCGGTTGACGGTAAATAACCCCCGGAGCTTTTCTTTCCAAAGGCATTTCCAGTAATTCACCGGAAATAGGGCCTTTTCCATCTATAGGGAAACCTAAAGTATCTACCACCCGGCCGATCATTCCATCTCCCACTTTAATGGAGGCGATGGTTTTGGTTCTTTTAACAATATCTCCTTCTTTAATTCCGCTGGATTTACCGAATAGCATAACCCCGACATTGTCTTCTTCCAGGTTTTGTACCATTCCTTCCAATCCGTTGGAAAATTTCACTAATTCACCTTGTTCTGCATTGCTTAATCCGTATATACGGGCAATACCGTCCCCTACCTGTAATACTGTTCCTACTTCATCCAGGGAAACATTTTGATCAAAATTTGATAACTGTTGTTTTAAGATTGCAGAAACTTCTGCTGGTTTTATATCTGCCATAGTGGTTTTTATTTAAAAGGTTTAGTTTAAAAGTAAATTAAAATACTTTTGAACCTAATGTTTTCTTAATATTATTTAGTTTTGTTTTAATACTTGCATCGATTTGGCGGTCTTCCAGGCGTAAAACATACCCTCCGATAAGATCTTCGTCTATTTTATTCTCAACTACTGCCTTATCAGGATTGATTTTAGGTTCTGTTGCCAGTATTTTGGAAATCATATCCTGTTCCAAAGGAACTGCAGAAGTAATGCTGACTCTTTGAATTCCTTTATAGGCATCAGACAACATCAAGACTTGTTTTGCTATTTCCAATAGCTCGCCTTCTCTTTTGTGTCTTATCACAAGTGTAATAAAACGTTGAGTTGTAGTTGAAAAAGATTTGAAGATTTCACCTGCTATTTCAATTTTTCTCCGTGTTTCAATGATCGGAGATTTTAAAAATAGCTGGAAGTGCCTGTTTTCTTTTATATTTTCAATCAGGGATTGAATTTCTTTGACTACAGTGTCTTCCTCTTTTACAGATAAGGTATAATCCCACAATCCTTGAGCATACCGTTTTGCAACTCTTATATTAGCCATTCTAATTTAATTTTGCTTGGTTAACTAATGACTCTACTAAATTTTTTTGTTCTTCTGAAGAAGAGAGTTCTTTTTGAAGTACTTTTTTAGCAATGTCTATTGATAAATCGGCAACTTCACTTTTAATCTGGTTGATAGCGGAGATTCTTTCGTTATTTATGCTTTCTCTTGCAGACTGAATAATTTTATTTCCTTCTTCTGTTGCAGCATCTTTAGCATCACTTACGATTTTATCTTTGATCTCTCGGGCTTCTTTTAGGATAGATTCTCTCTCCAGTCTTGCTTCTTTCAAAATCTGCTCATTTTGAGAAGTAAGCTTTGCCATTTCTTCACGGGCATTTTTTGCTTCATCCAAAGATTTCTGAATGGTTGTTTCCCGGTCTTCCAATGCTTTTAAGATTGGTTTCCATGCAAATTTGCCTAATAGAAACAATAAGACAAGAAAGGAAACGGTCATCCAAAATACTAAACCAATTTCAGGAGTTAATAGTTCCATATATTTATTTTCTTTTTTATTATGATAATTAGTTTTACGTTTAATTTTTTAAAGAAAACCCGAATAACCAACCGTTAAATTCCGGGTTTTCTGTTAATTCTTTCTCTTCTTATTTAATCAAAGATACCACGATCGCAAATAAAGCAACCGCTTCAATTAACGCAGCTAAGATTAACGCTGAAGATTGAATTTTTCCTTGAGCTTCTGGTTGTCTAGCTATCGCATCCATTGCCTTTCCACCGATTAAACCGATTCCAAGACCTGCTCCGATAGCAGCTAAACCTGCTCCAATTACTGAAACTCCCATGTTGTAAATATATTAAAAAATTAATGTTCTTCGTGATGTTCTTCTGTTGCCATACCAAAGTACAGAGCAGAAAGAGTTGTAAATATATAAGCCTGTAAGGCGGTTACCAAAATCTCAATCACACTGATAAATACCACTCCAATAACGGATGGAATTCCTACCAGGTAAGACCTGAATATAAAAATAAGTCCTACTAAGCTGAGTATGATAATGTGGCCGGCGGTAATATTCGCAAATAACCGGACCATCAGGGAAAACGGTTTGGTAAACATTCCGATTATCTCAATCGGAGCAAGGAATATTTTCATAGGAAAAGGAACTCCTGGTGTCCAGAAAATGTGTTTCCAATAGTCTTTGTTTCCACTGAAAGTGGTGATTAAGAAGGTAAATATAGCAAGGGTAAAGGTAATGGCTATATTTCCGGTAAGGTTAGCCCCGAAAGGGAAGAAAGGAATCAATCCCATTACATTGTTTAGCCATATAAAGAAAAATACGGTCAACAAATAAGGCATATATTTTTTATATCTTTTCTTTCCGATATTGGGAACAGCTATTTCATCCCTTACGAATACCACCAAAGGTTCCAATACTTTAGCAACCCCTTTAGGTATTCCTTTATATTTTGCCGATTTATAAAAACTCCCTGCAGCAAATCCTACAATAAGTAAAACTAGTATGGAAAGCCACATGGAAAAGACATTCTTGGTAATAGAAAAATCAAGAGGTCTTTTATTTATCGGATGATGCTCATCATCTAAATTAAGGACATTGGGTGAAGATACATAATTTCCTTCTGCATCTTTTGTGGTATTGGCATAGTAGATTTTTTCATGGAATTTGACGAATCCTATTCCTTTTTTCTCGACTATGGTCTGACCGCTGTCGTCTCCCTGGAATTCTTTGGAAGAAAACGTAACCAGTTCACAAGTGTTTGTCCATAAAATAACGGGCAGATGTAAAGTAAAATTATGACCAAAGATGTCAAATTGATGTGCATCTTTAATGTGGTGCATGGCCGTTTCTGTAGGGTTGAATTCTTCAGAGTGTCCCTCTTCTCCTGCAGCCAAGGCAAAATTTACTGTAAAAATTAGAGCTAAAAGATTAAAAACAATTCTTTTCATATTTCTCATTCGTAGGTTTGCAAATATAAATATTTTTGTCATATTTCCAATAAACATGATTTTTATCATGTTTAATTTTTTTCAACATTTTCATACCTGTTCAACTTTAAAATAAATACAATCTCAAAAAACATTAAAATTAGATAAACTAAAGCCAGATAGAAAATCAGATTTCCCGTTATTTCTTTGTATTTGTAACAAAAGAATAATAATATTCCATTTTTTAACAAGGCACAATAAAGATAGATGATGAAACCTTTATTTGTTCCAAATTTCAAAGCAATAAAAACCCCTGCAAAAACCAGAATAGAAGCAATTGCGATGATAAGATAGGATAGGAAGCCATACTCCTTATAGGCAGCATCCCATTCAAAAAAATAAAAAATAGAAAAAACAACTGCTGCTAATACTAAGTTTATCGTTAGATATTTTAAAGCAATACTTTTCATTTTTGCCTCCGGGTTATTTGTCTGATTACTGAAAACAGGCCGACTCCTATACCAAGGAGACTAAAAACTATAATGAAAACAGGTTCCATGTTGGGGTATTTTTTATCCAGCCAGTATCCGATTCCTACAAATATCAGGATGGTTACAATCAGCTGAGTACCTAAACCGGAATAAAAAGCGTAGTCTTTCATTTGGAATTTTTACCTGAATGGCAAATTTATATAATTATCATACAAAATCAAAAATATAATGGGTGTTTATAACACAGTTTGAAGATATTTTTTTTAAATATCTGCTCAAAATTTTAAAGATTAACAGGTTAGGTTTCATATTTAAAAATAAAAAAATTTGTAGTTCTCAAACAAATTCTTAAATTTGCAATCCATTTTTATGGAAAGGTTACGCAATTATGACATTTCATTTTCATCTTTAAAGCTAGGAAGCCATAGCTTTGAGATGGTAGTTGAGCAGCCATTTCTTGATTTATTTGAGTTTCAACAGGAATTTAAAAATCCGGAAATAGGAGTGAATATTGAGCTGATCAAGCACTCTTCTTTTTTGGAACTGAAAGTTGAAACCAAAGGAAAGGTTA
>JAVBRH010000260.1:0-5574 GCA_031548225.1 Apibacter sp. | reverse complement strand
TATTTTTTAAATTGTTTGCAAATAAAAGCCCTTTCTCATGGTTAGAGAAAGGGCTTAAATATACTTTTAAACTACATAAAACTACATAACCTTCCCCTTCTCTTACAAGCCAATGACCAGGAGAACAGGAATTATTATAGTACTGTAGTTATAATTAGACATTATATATATTAAGTTTTTGTAAAAATTATCTTACAAATTTAGAATAGTTTTTTGTTATATCCAAATGTTTTTTTAAGAAATGTTTGAGAATTGGTGGAGAATGATTGGTGTTTGGTGTTGAATGTATAAAAAAATAAGTGATTATTTATCTTTTGTTGTTTTAAAAAATTCTCAATCTTATAAATTCTCACCTAATTATTTTCTATAATTTAAAAAATGTGGATTTATTGTCTGTTTTTATTGTTGATTCGACAATGATTGAGAATTGTATCTTTAAAGATAATTTTTGTTTAAATTTAGATTATTACAGGTAGAAATTAGCAATTCCATGTTGTAGTTCGTAGCTCTTCTTCATTACAAAAGGTTTTTCCTGTCATCGGAAGTGAATGATAAGGATACTATTCTGATTAGTGGTTTTATATTCCCGTATTTTTAATTTTCTTTTTTCTCTTTCTTTTGTAATCTAAGTTTATTGCATTTATTTTCTTTTCCAGATTTCGGAAAGTAAGAGAATCTACCTGTGTGATGTATTTTCCTTCTTTGTTGTAAATGAGTAATATTTTGTTTCTGTAATATACGATTCCGTTTGTTCTCCCGCGTTCTTCATGCCATTCAAAATAACCGATGTCTTCGTTTGGTATAATTTTCCGGGAATTTCCTTTATAGATGATTATTCCGAATTCATAGATTTCAATTTTTGAACTCCAGAGTTTCCGAATGTAAACCAGAGCCATTATAATTCCTGTTATAATTATTGATAAACCGATAAAAAAATAAATTCGGTTATTTTGTCCGTCCGGAGGCATTATCGGGTTAGGTACAAAAAAAGTATAATATGCTCCTGCACTAACCAGCAAAAATATGCATACAAAAATTATAATTTCAATAGTATTTGCTTTGATAGTGTCTTTTAGTTTTCCTAACCTGCCATTGTCTATTTCCATTTTAGTTTGGGCCATGGACTTTGTTTGGCATCCAAAGCATCGGCTGCAAATCCTGCAACGGTCTCCCATTCTCCGTCATCTCCGCACCACATAGCCCGACCTAAAACATAGCTCGTGGCATAATTGTCCCAATTGGTAAATTTTTGTTTTGCCATTTTTGAAATCAGTTCAATATAGTGCCAAGCCTCGTTTTCAGTTATATAACCCAAAGTATAGCAAATTCTGCTTGCAAATACTATTCTTCCGAAGTCCCAAGCATCTGTTCCTACTTTGAAATCGTCTTCAAGGTCGCCAAACCAGGCTTTTCCTTCCTCCAGTTCATAAATTTCATCTAAATTTTCCAGAGATTCTATAACATCCATCCATGTAGGTTGATACTCTTGTTCATCATCATCAGAACTGTAATCATTTTTGGGCTGTTCGGTAATTTCAAATTCTGTTCCGGAGAAATCGACTTGTGAGGCATCCGGACAGCCTTGTGCCATATAGATTTCAAGCAGGCGGTTGAAGAGTTTTCGGTGTCCTTCGGAGATACGGGCTTCTAAAAAGGCCAGGGCATCTTCTCTTCCGGAAATTCTCCAGTTCTTTTGCATCATTTGTTTTTGGGGATAATCTGTTTTTCCTGTATCAAGACTATCTACATAGGCTCCGTTTTGTTCGGCGATTATAAGCCCTAACGATATTCCAAAAAGTTGTTGTTCTGTCAGAGTTTCTTTTTTTGGGTTTTTAATGTAATATTCTTCGCTCATATGTTAATGTGTTTAGATAGAAATGATTTTTTGCTTGAATATAGGAAGAGAAATAGAGAAATACAAGATGTTTTATATCATACCGGATGTATAGTATTCGGCACGGACAATTTTGTCCGTGCCGACTTATAAGAATATTATACTTTTAACTGATACTTATGCTTTTTTGATAAAGTCCACAATCCAGCTTCCTACTTCTGAAGTGGAATAAGCTTTCCCTCCAGAGGCAATGTCTTCAGTTACTACCTTTTCATCCATGGAAGCATCTACGGCTTTTCGTATCAATGCTCCTTCTTCTTTCAGGTTGAAAGCGTATTCAAACATAAGGGCTGCGGATAAGATGGTAGCCAAAGGATTGGCAATGTTTTTTCCTGTTGCCTGCGGATAAGAACCGTGAATCGGTTCGAATACGGAAGTATGGATTCCGATGGAAGCAGAAGGAAGCATGCCTAAAGAACCGGTAATCACAGAAGCTTCATCGGTAAGTATGTCTCCGAACAGGTTTTCGGTAACCAGAACATCAAAACGTTTCGGCCATTGGATGATTTGCATGGCAACATTGTCCACGAACATATATTCGGTTTCAATATGTGGGAATTCTTTTTCTATCTCCTGGGAAACCTGACGCCATAAGCGGGAAGTACACAGTACATTGGCTTTATCTACAATAGTCAGTTTTTTTCTTCTTTGTTCAGCCAGTTTATAAGCTAACCTAACAATTCTTTCCACTTCTTCACGGGTATATACACAAGTGTCATAAGCGGTGTTTCCGTCTTCACTTCTTCCTTGTGGACGTCCGAAATACAACCCGCCGGTCAATTCCCGTACGCACATGAAGTCTGCTCCTTCTACAAGCTCTGAACGTAAAGGGGATTTATGAATTAGGGAAGGAAAGGTGCTGATGGGACGTAGATTAGCGTATAGCCCCAAATCCTTTCTCATTTTTAATAATCCCTGTTCCGGACGTACTTTCGCGGAAGGGTCGTTATCGTATTTAGGGTCTCCGATTGCTCCGAATAATACAGCATCGGAAGCCATACATAATTCATGGGTTTCCTGTGGATAAGGATTTCCGGTTTTGTCTATGGCGATAGCTCCTACCAGGGCTTCTTTGTGAGTAAGTTCGTGATTGAATTTTTGACATACGGCCTGGGTTACTTCCAGGGCTTGTGCTATAATCTCCGGCCCTATACCATCGCCCGGAAGTACTGCTATGTTTAATTTCATATTTTGATAAGTTATTTTTTTGGCTAAATTAGTAAAGTTTATATTACTTCAATAATATTTAACATTTTTTCGGTCGCTTTTATGGCTGCTTCGGTCTGGTCGGCGTCCAATCCCTGAGTCCTAAATTCATGTCCGTTGAAATCCCAGGAAATAACGGTTTGAACCAAAGCATCCGTTTGCCCTCCCGGAGGAATGATTACTTTGTAATTGGTTAAAACCGGTCTGGGTTTATTCAATCGGGAATATATTGCTTTTAAAGCTTCTGAAAAAGCATGGTATTGTCCGTCTCCTGAAGCGGTTTGTTCGTAAACTTCTCCGTTGATTTCCATCTGAATGGTAGCAGTGGGATGAAGTCCTTTACTTAAAACCAAAGCATAGGAAAGAATTTTTACATTTTTATCGTTATCACTGGAATTAAGCACATCGGAAATGATAAAAGGCAAATCTGCCTGGGTTATGATTTCCTTCCGGTCTCCCAACTCTATTACCCGGTTGGTTACTTTAATCATGTCTTTTTCATCCAGGTCAATTCCAAGAGCTTCAATGTTTTTCTTGATATTGGCCTTTCCTGACAGTTTACCTAAGGCATATTCGCGGACTCTTCCGAACCGGTCAGGATGCAAATCGTTGTAATACAGATTGTTTTTATTGTCTCCGTCTGCATGGATTCCTGCAGTCTGGGTAAAGACATTTTCCCCTATGATAGGCTGATTGGATGAGATATTTTGTCCGGAGTAGGTTTCCACCATACGGCTTACTTTGTTCAACATTTCTTCTTTTATAGAAGTCTTGATTTTCATCTGGTCATGTAAAACTGCTACAACACTCGGTAGAGGGGCATTTCCCGCCCGTTCTCCCAGGCCGTTCATGGTAACATGGATTCCGTGAACTCCGGCTTTTACAGCAGCCATTACGTTGGCTACTGCTAAATCGTAGTCGTTGTGAGCATGATAATCAAAATGTTTATCCGGATAACGGGCAATTACTTTTGAACAAAATTCTTCGGTATTGTCCGGGTTTAAAATACCCAACGTGTCCGGAAGCATAAAACGTTTTATTGGAGAATCCTTTAATCCGTCAAGCATAAAAAACACATAATCCTGAGAATGCAACATACCGTTAGACCAGTCTTCGAGATACATGTTTACGGTAATCCCCATGGATTGGGCCAGCTTGACATCGTGTTTGATGTCTTCCAGGTGCTGTTCTGGTGTTTTCCGAAGTTGTTCGGTTACGTGTTTCAGGGAACCTTTGGTTAAAAGATTTATGGTTTTGCATCCGGTAGACTGTATCCAATTTAATGATACGCCTTTGTCTACAAATCCTAATATCTCCAATTTATCCAAATGTCCTGAACTTTCTGCCCAGTTTGCTATTTTTTGAACGGTATGGAATTCTCCTTCAGATACTTTTGCAGAAGCAATTTCCAATCTGTTTACTCCCATATCCAACAACAAGCGCGTTATGCTGAGCTTTTCCTGTAATGAAAAAGAAACTCCCGAAGTTTGCTCTCCATCGCGGAGAGTGGTGTCCATTATTTCTATCATATCCCTATGTAAATTTGCTAATTTGTAAATTAGCAGATTAGATAATTTTTATTTGCTAATTTGCTAATTTTGAGATTATCGAATTATGTTCGTACTCCTCTATCTTGTCTTTTTTGGATAATAAATAATCTATGTCATCTAATCCTTTTTGCAGACATTCTTTTTTGTATGCGTTGATTTCAAAAGTTTCCGAATTTCCGGTAACATTGTTGATAATGGTTTGTTTTTCCAAATCAATGGTTACTGTATTTTTAGGATTTGAATGTATGGCTTCAAAAAGTTCGGATAAAAACTCAGGGCTTACCACTACAGGGAGAAGGCCATTGTTTAAGGAGTTATTTTTGAATATATCTGCAAAAAAACTGGAAACTACAGCCCGGAATCCGTATCCGGTTACAGCCCAGGCAGCATGTTCTCTACTGGAACCGCTTCCAAAATTTTTTCCAGCCACAAGAATGGAACCACTGTATGTTGGATTATTTAGAACGAAATCCGGTTTAGGGTTTCCTCCTTTATCGTATCTCCAGTCTGCGAAAAGATTGTCCCCGAAGCCTTCTTTATCGGTGGCTTTTAAGAATCGGGCAGGTATAATTTGGTCTGTGTCCACGTTTTCTATAGGAAGAGGTACACAGGTAGATGTTACGGTTTGAAATTTTTCCATAATATTTTTTTAATTTGCCAATGTTCTGATTTGCCAATGTGCCAATTTATTGGGATTGTTCATATCGTTTTGCTTTGGCGGTATTAATGATTTTATTAATTATTTTTTGTAAAATTTTAATATCTTTTATTAACTGTTCTCTGATTGGATAGTTTTGAGAATGTTGGCAAAGTAATAACCAGTATTCTGTTTCTTCAGCTTCTTTTGCCGCAATTTTCAATTTATGTACAAAATCTGCTTTACTTTCACAATTTTGAGATTCCCGTATGTTTGCTCCAATGGAT
>JAVBRH010000178.1:0-5112 GCA_031548225.1 Apibacter sp. | reverse complement strand
TCCGGGCATGGAGGTGCAGGAAACTACAACAAGGGACTGCAAACCGCAAGCGGCAACAAACTATTGATGAATGATAAAGTAGGAAGCGTTTTATTGGAAGACCATGGACAGACCAGTATGAGGTTTGACGGTTCCGGGAATTCTTCCATCGGTACGTCTGCTTCTCAGACGATTGTAGTGGGAGGAAATAAAGAGGCTCCGGACGGACAGGCTTGTTTAAAGATGGATTCAGCAGGAAATATTACCTTAGAAGGGCAGACATCAATAACATTGAAAGTGAAGGGAAGTTCAATTACTCTTACTGAAGAAGATATAAAAACAATAGCAAGTACCGGTAAGATTGAAATGACAGCTTTGCAACAAATGAACATTAATTCCTTAGCTGGTAAATTATCCATTATGGCTTTGGAATATCTGATTCAGTCTCTTACTTCAGGAAATATAAGTACCTTGACAGGTTTAGATATTAACGGAGGAATTTTAACGGATATTAAAGCTGCATTGGTAAAAATAAATTCTTAAAATCATGGGAAAACCTGCTGCAAGAGTTTTAATTGACACAGCCGGGCATTCAGGTCCTATAATGACAGGAAGTTTTAATGTTCTGATAGGAGGTATGCCTGCAGCACGCCAAGGAGACGGTTTTACTTGTACTTCTCATGGAATAGGATCTATTATTGAAGGAGAAAAAACAGTGTTGATTAATGGAAAACCTGCTGCCAGGATGGGAGATAAGACCAGCTGTGATACACCGCCGGATTCACCTGTGCAGGGACCTTCTCCGGCTAAAGATGAAATAAAATATTTTTCAATTGATAAAAATGCGGATGAAAATGGATTGTCTCCTACGGAATATCCTGACAACTTGGAAGTTCGGGCACCACAGGTTTATTATGGCACCAAACGGAACCATGAAGACGGCACCTATGATAAATACGTTGCCGGAGGGGTATTATCCGAATTTAGGGCTAAGGGAGAATGGTGGGAACCATATGGGGAAGGTAAAGGAGGAGTTGGTGGTTCCGGAGGTTTTTCTGTATTAAAGGCAGGAGGAGAAGGAAATGTATATACAGGAAAAAACGGAGTTTTTGGAAGTGAAATAAAAACCAAAGGGTCTGTAGTGAGCGGTGATGGGGAAATTCATTTAGGGAATACAGACATTCTTTATGGAAAAGGAAAAGCCACGGGGGATCTTTTATATTTTGAAGGCAATCATATTTCAAAAATATACAATACGGATAAACAGACAGGATTTGAATGGGAGGAAACCGCAGAAGCCGGAGTGGGTAAAGGTGATTTGAGCTTTTCCTTGGATACTCCGTTTATTTCCTTTAATGAAGAAAATTATGAATACAGCGAAGACGGCACCCGTAAAAGCAGGGGAGGAAACAAATTGGGCGGTACTGTAGGGGGAGTGGGAGGAACTATAGGGGCAGGAGGATATTGGGCTAAAGATGATTATAAATTAAACGGACATTTTAAAATAGGAGGGAAAATAGGTCTGGGCTTAGATGTTGGTTTAGATGTTTCTTTTAAATTCAAACCTTTTGTTAATGCCGGAAATTATGTATGGGATAAGACAAAAGACGGAGCCAGCACTATTTTTGGGATTAATTTTGGTACCAAGAAGGGAACCGTGCTGAGCGGTTGTTCTACGGTATTAATTGGCCCCGATACGGTCAAAGATGAATATACCGGTTCCGGCTGGGGACATGATTTACGGCAGTGGATTGCCGGAAAACTGGGAATTGACGATGACATTACCAATGTAGTGGGAGCGGGTGTTCTCTCTATACTCCAGTTTGACGAAGCCAACCTTACCGGGCAGGCACTGGGAAAAGTAAAAAGCGACCCGGCTATGATTGCTCGGGAAAATGCTCTGGTAGAAAGTATAAAAGGTGATCCCAGATATGGAAAGGAAGCTTTTTCATATACTGAAACAGCTAGAGTTGGTTTTGGGGGGAATCGGGCTCCGGGAGAAATGTGGGATCAGCTTAAGGATCCGCTCAATCCGCAATACCGGGCAACCTGGGAGGTAGCCGGAAATGAACTGACCTGGCTGGTACGGAATACGAATGTTACCTCTACGGTAAATGTGGCTACTGACGGCTCTATGACCCTCAACCACAGCTTTTCGGATGTATTCGACCTACGGCCTTCCAAGGGAAGAAGCGATGCCTACAATACAGCTACCGGAATACTGGGAACCGGCTATCATGATATACTGGGAGGAAACGACGAATTAAAAATAAACGCAGAATGGACATCAAAAAGATAATCGCCTCGCTTTTGCTGGCAAAGGTTATGTTTTCCTGTAAGGACAGTGAAGACAGGGTTAAAAACAATATGAACAAAAATAAAGATCCTTTCTATATAGAGGACGCCGGATATGATTATATCCGTTTCCCTTTAATTAAACCCTATGAAGTCTGGTCACTTGATAAAGGTAAAATTTGGTTCATTAAACCAAATTTTACCCCAAAAGACCTTAGAAATGCTACCGCAATATTTGGAATAAAAAAAATGAATTGTCTAAATAATAAAATTATTATTAGTTATTGTGAAAAAGAAGCTATTGTAGGAGGAGTAAAATATCCTAAAGCATGGTTTGTAATTATACCAGAAAAAAATATAAATAAAGGATTTACTAAAGAAGAAGATTTTATAGAATATTTAAAAGAACAGGGAATAAAAAAAGAGCAGATCAGCTGGAGTACCCCTGAAGAGTTATTTGGACAATTTTCGGATACCTATTGTCTTCCCTGGATACCCGGATGTTAAAAATCAGAATTACTCAATGAATATAGTAGGCTATATACTATTTATATTAATGGGAGGTGGAATATTTTTTTTCTCTGAAAAAATAGGAAAGAGAAAAATATGGATAATTTTCCTTATAATTTTATTGATATTTCTTCCAATACTGTTTTTATTGCTGATACCGATAGCAATTTTTGGAGAATTTATTTTCAATGATTTCCAGCAGATTTATTTTAAGACAGCTATTTCTGTCGAAGCAGTTTTAGCTATAACATGGATAAAATTCTTAATGTATTATCTGATAGAAATTGTAAAAAAATTCCATATAAAATACAATACGGCAAATATAGATAAAGTACCGGTTGTTATATTTACAGAAGGAGAACCCGTAATAAAAAAAATAATGAAATACGCTTTTTTTATCGTATTATCAGTAATTTTATACGGTTTATGGTTTTCTCGCTTGGATTTGGATTAAATAAAGATATATGAAAAAATTAATGGGTGTTTTAGGTATTTTGACCCTGTTGTGGGCATGTGAGGCTAAGATGGATAGAAAGCTCTCGGAAAATAAAACAGGCAAAACAGAACAAGAAAAAAAATCAGAAATAGGAAACATGAAAAAATTATCTTTTCCGGACAGTAATAATTTAAGTAAAGATTATTTAAAACAGAATTTCTGGCGATTGGATTATGATATGGCCGGGGAGAATTTAAATTATCTGATGATTGTTCCTAAAAATATTAAACCAATAGAAGTAAAGCCTACTCCTTTGTCAGGCACAGGGCTTACGTTAATAGGGAAATACAAAACAATAGATAAAACTACACCTTATATGGAAATTTGCGCTTATTATGAACATCTGGGGAATGCTATGCAGCCGGCGGACTGGGTTAAGGGAAAACTAAAAATAGCAGGTCATGAAATAGTAAATCAAAACGAAATTATTTCCTCTCAAGGAGATAGATACATTGATGCTTTGAGTAGGAAATCTGATGTAATAGCCAGAACAACGGAATATGTTAACGGAAAAGGAGATTATATTATGTTATCCATATTTTGCAAAGAAAAAGATTATGAAACCTTGTCGGAAACCATTCAATTTATTTCATCAAGTTGGAAATTAGAATGAAAAGGAAATTAATAGTATCGGTCATTTGTTTTATTTTCATGTTGATCATATTCTTAAGTATTTTTATAAATCAGGAATATTTGATGCAAGTACAACTACCTTGTATCATCATTTCCACAACAATAGGAGGGGTTTCGTTAGTGTCTTTTCTTTTGGATAGAATCGAGTACACTTCAATACAAAAGGGGAGGAAAAATGAAAATCCTTATAAAATTTTTATACAAATCAAACCTTTTGTTAATGCGATTATAACTTTTCTTTTTGTATCAGTAAGTATAATAGTATCTTTAGTACTAATTTTTTTTACAAAATAATATGGTTGAAGAAATAAAGAAAAAAAAATTACCTTTTCCAAAAGAACAAAAATATTCAAATGAATATTTAAAGGAAAATTTTTGGAAATGCTTATATAAAAACTCATCATTGTCCTATCAATATTGGATTATCCTGCCTAATAGCTTAAAGCCTTTGAACCTTAATCCGGTTTCTTTTCCCAAACAAAAACTTGTGAACATAGGACAATATATGAGAATGGATAGTTCCCCTTATTTAGAGGTTTTGGTCGCTTATGAACATTGTAAGTATGAAATCAATCCTATGGATTGGCTATTAAAAAAGTTAGCCATTATGGGAGAGTATGCAATAAATTATGAAGAGATAGAAGGAAGATCTACAGGGAAATATTTAGATGTGCTTACTTATAAAAAATTGCAAAGTGGAGAAGATGTTATTTCTAGATTTACAACCATAAAAAATTATGATAGCGAAAAATCAGGAGCAAATTATTTTTTAGTAAAAGCTTCCTGTTTTGAAAAAGATTATGAAGAACTAGCCTATACCTTTTTACAAATTGTACACAATTGGGATTTAGAAAATAAAGGTAAGTGGCAGATGGCTGAAAACTTAACTCCTTTTAGATTTGATTTTATTGAAGAAGTTAATTTTTTTGTCCCGGTTTCCTGGAATATTTTAATTGAAGATCAAGATCCTAACTGTATACGATTTTTATTCAGACATGATGAAACAGAAAAAAATATAGGAGTTATTAATGCATTTTTTTATTCAGATATTAACCTAATTGCACAAAAAGTTTTTGAAAAATCATTTAACCGTTTAAAAGATTTAAAAACAGATTTAGATGATTTGAAGAGAACAATTGCAAAAAATCCCAAAATATTAGAATTATATTATTCTGAAGGAGAAGTGGAATATGAAGAAG
>JAVBRH010000204.1:0-4178 GCA_031548225.1 Apibacter sp. | reverse complement strand
GAAGAATTATATCATTCGGGAGTAAATGAGTATATGACTTACATAAGGGAAAAGTAGTACCATACAGAAATAAGATTAATAAAGTCGGAACAATAATAGAATATATTTTCCTATTTTTGTAGTTATGTTTAACGAATTTGGGAAAATTATAAAACTCACTACTTTCGGGGAAAGTCACGGAGTTGCCATTGGTGGAATTATAGACGGGTTTCCGGCAGGTCTGTCCATAGATTTGGAGACAATCCAAAAAGAACTCGACCGTAGAAAACCCGGACAATCCAAAATTGTAACCCAGAGAAAAGAGGATGATGAAGTGGAATTTCTTTCCGGAATATTTGAAGGAAAAACCACCGGGCAATCCATCGGGTTTATAATCAAAAACACCAATCAGAAATCCAAAGATTACGAACATAATACACAGGTTTTCCGGCCTTCTCATGCAGATTTTACCTATTTCCATAAATACGGAATACGGGATCACCGGGGAGGAGGGAGGACTTCCGCCCGGGAAACGGCTAACTGGGTGGTTGCCGGAGCTTTATCCAAACAACTATTATCCTCTGTTTCCATTCATGCCTTTGTTTCTTCCGTGGGAGATATTCAGGTGAAGAAACCCATTGCTGAGTTGGATTTAACCCAGACAGATACCAATATAGTCCGGTGTCCGGACGAAGAAACCGCAGAGAAGATGATTAACCGGATTTCCGAGATAAAAAAAGAGGGAGATACCATCGGCGGAGTCATTACCTGTGTTGTAAAAAATGTTCCCCCGGATTTGGGAGAACCTATTTTCGACAAGTTATCCGCTCGTTTGGCCCAGGCCATGATGGGGATTAATGCAGCCAAAGGATTTGAAATCGGAAGCGGGTTTGAAGGCACTAAACAGAAAGGCTCAGAGCATAACGATGTATTTACCGAAGGAGGAAAAACCCGGACTAATAATTCCGGAGGAATCCAGGGAGGAATATCCAATGGTATGGATATTGTATTTAGAGTGGCGTTTAAACCGGTTGCTACAATTATGAAGGAACAGGAAACTATTGATGAAAACGGGAAATTGACTACCATTCATGGAAAAGGAAGACACGATCCTTGTGTGGTTCCCCGGGCAGTTCCTATTGTTGAGGCCCTGACAGCTTTAGTACTTGCCGATTTCTGGCTGTTAAACAAAATAAGAAAGATATAAGATGGAAAATACGGATCCGGATTTAAAGTATTACTGGAACAAAGGGGTTTCCTATGCGGATTATAAAGAAATTATAACCGAAAAGGCGCAGAAAGAAAAAGATTCTTCGGATGAAGAGATAAGAGAAAAGGCTGAATATACTCACCTGAATTTAAGCCGGATACATAGAAATGACAAAACTCTGGTTTTGGAAAGTCTGATACTTTCCAGACTGAAAAATATAAACCGGAAACGTCATATTTTGGTGATATCCGAAGGCTGGTGTGGAGATGCAGCCCAAAGTGTTCCGGTAGTGAATAAGCTGGCGGAAAACAGTGATATGCTGGAAATGAGAGTGATTTTCCGGGATGAGGATGAAAGGCTGATTAACCGGTATCTGACTAACGGAGCTCAATCCATTCCGATCGTAATTATTTTAGATGCTGAAAATTTCGAAGAAATTGCTCATTGGGGTCCAAGACCTGAGCCTTTATTTCCCTTTTTAAAGAAATATAAAGAAAACCCGGAAACTTATACTCATGACGATTTTGTTCTGGATTTACAGAATTTTTATAATAAAGATAAAGGACATTCCGTGGCAGAAGAATTGATAAATTTATTGGATTAATCCGGAAAACTATGAAACTGAAACCTATCCATATTCTTAACTTTCTTTTTATTATAATCATTATTGCCTTGTTATTCACTCCTTTAAGAGGAATACTGGAGAAAATACAGTCCAATGACGCTCAAAGTGAATTTTCCGATATTACGAAACTGACTCCTGAACAGTACAACATAGAACTGAAAGGAGTGAACACGGCTGATACTAATTTCAAAAATTTTAAGGGGAAAAAAATATTCCTGAACTTTTGGGGAACCTGGTGTCCGGTTTGTGTGAAAGAAATGCCGGATATTCAAAACCTGTATGATAAAAGAAAAGAGGATATTCAGTTTGTTCTGATTTATATGAAAGACGACCGGGCCCAGGTAGAAGAATATTTAAAGAAGAATCAGTATACTTTTCCTGTTTATGAAGCTTCCAGTCCTATAGATGCCTCTATGCTGGCAAAAGTATTTCCCACTACTTTCCTGATTGATGAAAAGGGGAATGTAAAGGAAAAAATCGAAGGAATAAGGGATTGGAATAACCTGTCCTTTTAATCCCTATGGACCAATAATTTTCAGGCTTTTGCTTTGCCCTTTCTTATTGTGTAATATAATAGTCTGCCGGGTTATGCCATCATCAAAAGTAAGTCCGGCTGTATTAGGATAAATATCTCCTTCATTTTCCGCCTTAATACTGATTACATTTTCTCCTTTTTCCAATTCCAGTTTCAGCCATATACCTGCCTTTAACACCCTTACATCTGGATATATAAGCTTATTGTTCAAGTAAATGGAGATAATATCCCCATCCTCTTCCGCATTGTCAAAAACAAAGACTTCTACCAGTTCTTTTTTCACTATGATAGGTTTGTGGATGTCTGTTAAGATAATCTCCTGAGGCATAACCGGTTCTGGCGGAGGTAAGGAAATACTCTTTTGGGAAACTATCGGGCAAGGGGGATTCTCTCCTGTTAAAAGATTTGTAGTGCCTATTTTTAAAGAAGTTCCTACGCTGACATCCCATCCGCGTCCCATTAAAAGAGGAATAAAATAAGCCCATGGATTTGCGGCACTAAGGCTGTGTTTACCTTCATCGGAAAAATGCAAAGTACCACAGGAAACAGAGGTATCGTATGAAAAAGGAGTCCAGCGGATATCAGGAAATGAACCATCCACCAATAAACTGCGGGTTTGATCAGTTTTCATTACTATCTGTACATCTTTGGAATAAATCATATATTCAGGAAAAGAAAACTGAACAGAATGAATCGCATGATCTACGGAAGGTATAAGAAAAACAGAAGGATCTACCGAATATTCCGGGCTGGATTGGGAACCTTTGTTAAAAATCGAATAGACTAAAACAGGAGAAGAGGCTTCTATGACATGAGGTTTTTCTCTCTGGTATTCATAAAATCCTCCTTTATTCAGGGTTGTAATTGAAACTCCGTCAATTTTAATTTGTGTACTGTTTTTAACAGCCACTATCCGGTGAATGGTCTGAGCACTGAAAAAAGAGGTTCCCGGATTGTAGTATTTTTTTCCCAGTTGGGAATTATCGGATAACATTAAGGCTGTATGATCGCAGGCAGAAGAAATCCGGAGGCAATGATTTCCACTGATTACCCCTATGTCTTTATTGGATTCTACCGAATAACCTGTAAGATCATCTGTATTATTGTATTCATAATTCTGTCCGGCATCCAGAGTAAGTTTCTTTATCACATTTCCCTGAGCATCTTTAATAGAAACATTGGTTTTCTTATCCTTTGAGATAATGTCAATAAAACTATTGACTTTGTATAGTTTGGATTGATCCTGATAGCCGGGAATGCTGTATTGTTTTCCCCATTGGGAAACAGGAAGCAGGGGAAACCGGTGTGTACTGAATTTGTTGACTCTTTCGACAACAACGGATACGGATGAATTGGCTTTTATTTTTATGACTTCCTCGCTGGAGTATTCATAGGGTACATAAGGAAAAGCTTCTTCAATTAGTAAATATCCAGTGTAAGGGATTTCGTACTTTTTAGCATTGACTTCTATAGGGCTATTGGGATTCCCTTGTACATATAAACGGCTGATCATATCAATTTTTTCAATACCTCCGGCATCTTTTAGGGAATTGGGATCGGAAAAAACAAACATAAACTGCTCTTCTTTAGGATTGCAATCGTTTTTTTCCTGAGCATATACAGCCTGAAAAGCCACAATCAGAAAACATAAATGTAAAAAGAGAGTGGTTTGTTTTATCATTTTTTGTTTATACTCTATAAGTAGTTTGAATTTTCAATGATCTAAAAATACTATTTTTATTTAAAAATTTCCACTTTTATAAAAACCTGTTTAAAATTTTCAACAAAATAGTATGTCTAAAAAGATTATTCTTATCTTAAATTTATTT
>JAVBRH010000310.1:0-7135 GCA_031548225.1 Apibacter sp. | reverse complement strand
GATAGATCTGATCTTTGGTATTCCGGTTTTTGTAAACACGGGAAATATTGAGTGCAAAATCGCGCCAGCCATCACCTATTTCCGTCATTTCCTTAGACATTTCTGCCAATTCGGGTTTATGGAGAACTTGCGATGCTTCCTGTAAAAAGGCCGCATAAATAAAACGGAAGCCTCCGCCTCCGGTACCGATTTCTTCCTGCATCCGGATGAGCTGTCCTAAATAATGATTGGTCTTTTTCACTCCTATTTTCTCCGGCCATTTTTTAATGCTTCTGGCTACCCACCTCATGGCGCGAACTCCAATCAGGGGAACGGGAGCCAGCATATCTTTGCAGGTTTGTTTGATTCCTTTTATAATTGCCTGTTCCAGATGAATATCCTGCGGAATATCGGTCAGATAGTACATATGTCCTTTGGGAGGTAACGCTCCCTGTGCAAACCGTACTTTTTCAAGTTCTGTTTCCGTGAGGCTTACCGGTTGTTCCATCACCGGATCACTGATAAGATAGCGGTCTCCTTCCTTTCCGAAAACCACCAAATTATGGGCATTGAAATGAAAGCGGTATTCGTCGGGGAAATACACAAGATTAAAAACTCCTACCTGTAAACCCACCGGAATATTTTTCTGAAGCATTTGATCCAGTTCTTCCTGAGCTTTCCTTTGGGAGGAAAACCGTTTTCTTTTTATTTTAAACCCTAAGCGCTTGGCTAATCTCTTAAAGATAAATCCGGGCATGGGGCGGTAGCTGAATCCGGGGGCAAAGTTAACTTTCAGGAAAGGCAGATAGACGAAGAACAATCCGGAACCAATACCGAAAGCCATGGGCTCTGAAATATGGATTCCCCGGTTTCGTAAAAGGTTGGAAACTACTCCGTTTTCACAATGGGCAGCCTGACGGTGTTCAAACTCTACTTTCATTTACTCTTTTAATCTTTCTTGGCTATATTCTGAATATCTTTTAATTGTTCGGGAGTGATATTAAATGCCTCCGCATATTTACGCAGTGTTTTTTCTTTTAAGGCGGCGAAATGTTTAGGTTTCAGGTGTCGTTTTACAAACCAGCTCCAGATTTTGGTGTAACTCGCCAGAATGGGAACATCCATCCGGTTAAGTTCCATATAATAGGCAATGGGGCTTAATTCTCCTGCCCGTACTTTTTTTCCGGCTTCTTCGATTCGTTCATTTATCAATTCCATAGACTCTTTCTGTGCCAGGGTTGTAGGTTCCCATCCGGTACTCAGCACCGTAGTATATTTACCTTCTTCATCAGTAGCATAAGAAAGGTCCTTCATATTGCTTTTCACAAGGTTTCCGTCATCTTGTGGGACATGGTCTTTTTTCATTCGGATCGGGTTTGTACTAACATTTTCATTTCTGATTGAAAAACGGTTTTTTCTTCTACCTGAGTATATCCTTTCACATCTATTATTTTAAGTTCGGGAGATGTAAACACCAAATCCACTTCCGTTGTGGTAATCAGTTCGTTTTCCACTGAAGGCAAATCCAATATCTGAAGACTTTTTATGGTGCTGATAAATCCTAACGTCCGTTCGGGATTTTGAAAATCCGTATTGGCTTCATCGGCAAACAAGGCTTTTAAAAAGACAAAACTGGTCTGTGCCATATTTTCTATCAGTCCTGTTTCAAGAATTTTGTTTCCGGAAACTAAAACGCAGTCTTTCTTTATGGTGTAGGAGGTTTTAATCTGAAAGCCTTGTATGCTGAGGATTTTGTCGAGCATAATCATAGGTGCCCGGTGAGGTATGTATTCTTTTATGTCCCCAAAATCATTCATAAATCCGTTTTTACCTGAACCAGTCTCATTTCTCCGTGGGCTATCTCTTTATCGTTGTAAAATACCTGTCCGTTGATGATGGTTACTCCCAATATTTCCCCTGTAATGGTAATATGGGTTTTTAAGTCCGCATTTACGGGAGGCAGTTCCAGTATCTGTAATTTCCGTATGGATCCGATATATCCTTCGGGAGCGGGAACTCCTTTCAAATAGTATTCGTATCCCTGATGCATGGCCGTGGTTTGTGCGATGTTCTCAATCAGTCCGCTTTCTGTCAGAAAACCGTTCTTATTCACAAAAATATGATCCGGTGAGATATGAAAACCGGAAACGGCTTCTTCTTTGGTGTAGGACAATAATTGATCTACCAATAAAATGGGATGTCGCTGAGGTATGAGTTTAGTAATTTCCTGTTGTGATACTAACGGCTTCATTTTTTAACAAACTTCCAGCAAGGCATTCATGTATGAAAATCTTCCGCTTTCGGGAACTGAAAGCAGGATGACATCTCCCGATTTTAGTTTCCCTGAGTTTGCCAGTTCTTCCAGTTGTAAGTAACTGGAGGCTGCTCCTACATTTCCTACCCGGTCCAGGTTGATAAACCATTTTTCGTAAGGGATTTCCAAATCCAGTTTTTTCAGTTCTTCGTAGAGTTTATCTTTGAAATACATGGAGGAAATATGGGGAAGGAAATGGGTAATATCGTTTACATCAAAGGATCTTGCTTCGAAGGCTTCTTTAGCGCTCCGGGCTCCCAGTTGAATCACATTGCTGTTTAACAGTTTCACATCCTGCTTCAGGGAGAAAACCGATTCGTCTAGCCAGGCCTGAGGATCCATATCGCTCCACGGGATCAGGCTTCCGTCCTCTCTTTTTACCGCTCCTGCATACATACAGGTTTCCAGTTCGTTTGCATAGGAAGTACCGTGGATCCACCGGATTTTAATGGGTTGTTTTCCTCTCGGCTGATTTTCCAGTAAGAAAGCTCCGGCACCGTCGGACAACATCCAGCGTAAGAAATCTTTTTCAAAAGCGATAATCGGATTTTTTTCCAACGGGGTAAGGTTTTCAATTTCCGGATCGAACTTTTCCGCCCGCATCCAGGAGGAAAACCTTTCCGAACCTGCACAAACGGCATTGTTGCTGTTTCCTGCCCGAACAGACAGGTATGCGTATTTCATGGCGCTCATTCCGGCGGTACAAATTCCGGCGGAAGAGTGTATTTCAATATTTTTCTTGAATAATCCGTGAACCATACTGGCATGAGAAGGCTGCAACTGATCGGGGGTAGTGCTTCCGCAGGCCAGCAATTCGATGTTTTCTTCTTTGATAGCTCCGGTTTGGATCAGGTTCTTAATTGCTTCAAATGTCAGTTCCGTATTGCTGTGCGAGGGTGTTCCGTCATCATTGATCGCATAATACCGGGTGGTAATTTTATTGCTCCTAAGTATGATAGGTCTTGCCTTGGATGGTTTTCCGTTGATGTAGCCTAATTTTTCTTCCATCTGATCGTTGGAGATCGGTTTATTAGGTAGAAATTTGCTTAAGGCGGTTATATATACTTCGTTCATTATGGTTTTAATGTTACGGATTTATAATAATTTTTACTTTTTTCAAATAAGAAAAACAAAGGCAAATATATTAAATTAAATATTAATGAAACGGGGGGAGCTACAACCCAAAGGGCGATCATTAAATAATAGTAAAATACTTTCAGCCAGGGACGGCGTGCTTCATCTCCGGGGTTTCCTTTTTTCCGGATCAATGCCGACCATCCGGTGAAGATGAAGGTTCCTCTTTTTTCAATGAAAACCAGTAAGGGTTTGACGATTACTGCTTTCAATTTCAGTAATTCGGACTGGAGGTGGGTGTAGTCGTTGGATTTTAATGCGGATACTATAGGCACTCCGAATTTCCCCGATTCCTGAATATCCTTGTCAGGAACTCCCGGTTTAGGGAAAATGCCCAGATAGGAATCTTTTTTTCCTGTGAAAAGCCAGTGGAGAAGGGTAATCAGACTGACGTGATTAGACTGCCGGTCGGTAAAAACGATGTTTCCCACCAGCGTAGCCTGTAAATCCAGTAATTGTTTTTTCATTTTCTCCTGCGCCATGGCCCACATATTCCTGCAACCGATAACGGTAACGACGGGTTTGTTTTTAAACAACTGTTGAGTTTCCGGACTTTTCAGGAAGGAAATAACGGGAAGGGAAATGGACAGAAACCAAACCTGATAACTCAGAATGATTAGATCGTATTCCTTTTGCAGAACGGAAACATCGGTCGGTTCCAGTTCCATCGGAATCTGGCGGAATGTTTCGGGGAAAGCATCGAAGAACTCGGTGTTATTCCAGGGAAAGGGAAATTTTTTCTTCGGCCGGATCTGGCACCAGCTAATCTGAACTTCCGGATCTTCCTCTAAAGGCTGTATCACATGATCGGCGATTTCCTTTTGCTGTCCCGTCTGGGAATAGTATATGACCAAAACTTGTTTCATCTTTTGTTATTTCCAAAAATCATAATAATTAAACCATTGCAACGGATATTTATTCAACATCCCTTCTATATTTTTCACATAGGATTCCAGTAAACCCTGAGCATCCCGGTTTTTAAACTCTGCCTTTCTTCCGTAAAAGTGGTAGTGTTTGTTTCTCTCTCTCATTACATAAACGAAAAGTACCGGACAATTCAGGCGGGAACTGATTAAAAACGGCCCTGCGGGAAACTTCGCCTTCTTTCCTAAGAAATCTGCTTCCAGTGTTTTACTTCCCGGGAAAAAACGATCTCCGGTAAAGCAGATGATTTCTTTTTTTTCGAGTACTTCATTGATTTCAAAGATCTGGGACATATCCTCCCTTACCACAATAAAATCTATTTTGGGTTTGGAGGTGATGCTGTCCAAATAGGATTTTATAGCTCTCCTTTCTTCATCAGTGGTAACGAGGTGAATTTTCTTTTCAAATTCCCCCATAAAGTGCTGGGAAACTTCAAAGTTCCCTATATGGGCGCTGATCATAATTCCTCCTGTTTGGTTTCGTGCCAGATCATGTATATTTTCTATTCCGTCAAATTCGTAGGTAAATTTTTTTTCCAGTCCCGAAGTAATCGCCACTTTATCGATCAAAGTTTGTCCGAAAACAAAATTGTTCCGGTAGGCATTGATAATACTGGACAGTATGGAATTTTTCCTGCGCTTCCGGAAATAGGTGTAAATTTCGCGGGTTTGTTTATAATTGAACAGGAAGTAATAAAAGGAAACAAAGGAAAGAAGTAAGTAAGCGGAATTTAATCCCACTTTTTTGATGATAAACGCAAAGATCTTATATCCTGTTACCGTCCCTTTAGATTTTCCTTCCCACTCCGCCATAGTGAGATTTCTTATATTCTGCTTTCTATCAGTGAATAAAAGTCCTCAAAAGTAACGACCCCTTCAAAATCCTTCTTCTCTAATTTTACACCGAAATTCGATTTAATGCTGACCACCAAATCAACAAAATCCAGACTGTCCAATTCCAGTGTAGTTTTCAAATCCGCTTCAGGTTTTAATAAATCCGGATCTGCTTCAAATTCTTCTACCAAAAGATCGTTGGTAATCCGGATTATCTCTTCCTTTGTAATGATGTTCATATAGTATAAGGTTACAAAAATAATCTATATGCAAAGGTACGTATTTTAATTTTAAGATTTACGATTTTAGGTATAAGGAGTAAGGTATAAAGATATAAGGTTATCAATTGTACTTTTTACTTTATACATTTTACAACCAAAAGCTTTTAGAGAGATTTCTCATTCTTCGAAATGACAAACAATCGGCCCATTAATTAATCGTAATTCAACAATCGTAATTCATTCCTTATTCCTTACATCTTATACCTTACTCCTTATACCTAAAATAGGGATTCTTCACTCCGCTTCGCTCTGTTCAGAAGGACAAACTAAACGTAATACTGTCATTTACAATTTCGACAATAGGAGAAATCTCTCTAAAAGCTAATGGCTATAGGCTAACAGCTCTCTTAACTACCAACGCTGAATTGGTTCCTCCGAAGCCGAAGGAATTGGAAAGGAATAAATCAAAGTTATGGTTTAAGGTCTTTTCGACCAGTTTTAAATTTTTAGCAGCTTCATCCACTTCTTCCAAGTTAATATTGGGTGCAATAAAATTGTGATGCATCATCAGCAGGGAATAAACGATTTCACTCGTTCCTGCCATCCAGCACTCGTGTCCGGTCATGGATTTGGTGGAACTTACATATGGATTATTTCCGAAAAGAGCATCGATTGCCCGGGCTTCATTGGCGTCTCCTATAGGGGTGGAAGTGGCATGCGCATTGATGTATTCTATTTCTCCGGCTTGAACATCCGCCTGCTCCAAAGCCATCTGCATGGCTCGCTTAGGGCCGTCCACATTGGGTGTTGAAATATGATCTCCGTTAGATGAAAATCCGTATCCGATTACTTCCCCTAAAATAGTTGCGCCTCTTTTTACGGCAGATTCATAACTTTCCAGTATTACGGTGGCTGCCCCTCCGCTGGGAATTAATCCGTCCCGGTTTTTATCAAACGGACACGAAGCTTTCTCCGGCTCGTTTTCTCTGGGAGAGAAAACGCCTAATCCATCAAAACTGCACATTCCATAATGATTAATTTCCTGAGCGCCTCCGCATATAATCATATCCTGGAGTCCTTGTTTTATTAACAAATATCCCAACCCGATGGAGTGGGAACCGCTGGCACAGGCGGCACTGATGGTCATATTAATTCCCCTCAGCTTAAAAATAGTAGCCAAATTCATGGTCACGGTGGAATTCATGGATTTAAAAATGGCTCCGGAGCCTACCAGGGTGGTATCTTTCGTTTCCCGTATGGTGTCTATGGATTCAATGACCGCTTTGGCAACGCTGTCATTTCCGTATAGTATTCCTACTTCGTTTTCATCAAAAAAACCGGTGGATATTCCTGCACTTTCTAAGGCTTCCAGGGTTGCCATATAGGCATATTCGCTTTCTTCGCCCATGCTTATTCTCTGCCTGCGGTTCAGAAGGCTTTTCAAATCCGGTCTTTCCACAAAGCCTGTAAGGGCGGAACGATATCCGAAATCTTTTCGTTCCGGAGAAAACACAATCCCGGATTTCCCCTGATATAAAGAATTTTTGACTTCTTCCAGATTCTTTCCCAGACAGGAATAAATTCCCATTCCTGTGATGACTACACGGCTCATGAGTATATTCCTCCGTTAATATTAATGACTTCCCCGGTTATGTAGGAAGCTTTTCCTGAAGCCAGAAAGCATACTAAATCTGCAACTTCTTCCGCCTTTCCGAAGCGGTTCATCGGTA
>JAVBRH010000147.1:0-4802 GCA_031548225.1 Apibacter sp. | reverse complement strand
TCCCGTTCCGGTACGGTCTTCTTTTTCCGTTCCGTTATCCAGTATATGTTGTAGTAAATCCAGATAAGCCTGCATAATTTTTAGGGTTTTAAATTTTTACTACAGTTCTTTTTCTGGAATCCGAGTTTTTTTGCCAGGCAGCTTCTATATCCTTGAGTTCCACAGTTTCAATATCTATTTTTAATTTTCCCTTTGCAGCCAGTTGGAACATTTCGGGTAAAACGGTGCTCGTATAATGAGAAAAATCTTCCTGCCGGAGACTTCCGATACCGGAGCCCAGTATTTCTATCGGTTTGCTTCTTAATAAACTGGATGGAAGTGGGATAGTGGCTCCTGCCATTTCCCCGATAGTCACTATTCGTACAGGGTGGGATTTCATTTCTTTAAGGGAAGAAAGAATGAGTTCCGCCGGATGTCCCCAGATATAGTCGAGGATAATATCAAAGGGTGTTTGCTTATACAGTTCCGTTAACCGGTTGATTATGGTTTCGTCATTATCTTTAAGGGAAATGGTTTCATCTGCACCTAATTCTTTCAGGTATTGTAAACTTTCGGCATCTCGTCCGGTAACGATGATTTTGGAAGCTCCCCGGTATTTGGCCGCCTGTACTGCTATTTTTCCGGTAATTCCGGTAGCTCCGTTTATCAACAGAACTTCTCCTGTTTTTATTTTTGCCCGGTAAAGTAAAGCCATGTCAGACCCTATTAAAGCATTGGGCAAGGCAGCGGCCGTTTCAAAATCAAGAGAATCGGGTAATTCCGTCCAGTTGTCTTTTTTAATAAGCGCTTTTTCTGCAATCATTCCCGTAATTCCGGTGGCATACACTCGTTTTCCATTCTCCAGTATGCCTGCTCCGTCTACTCCGACCGTAGTGGGAAAAGAAGGGAAGCTGGTATAATGTTTTCCGCTGACTTTTAATTTGTCTAATTGTTTAATGGAAGAGGCTTTCACGGTTAATAAAACCTGTTCTTCGTTTTCAGGAGTCGGAACCGAAAATTCTTCGTACTTGGGTATGGTTCCCGATTTATGCAATACGGCTGCTTTCATTTTAAAATTTTATTATACTAGAGACCTTTATCTATAAAGTTTAAAGATAATTTGCGGTCTGATTACAAGGTTTAAAGTTAAATCTTTTTTCTTAACCGGGCTACCGGAATGTTTAACTGATCCCGGTATTTGGCTATGGTTCTGCGGGCAAT
The DNA here is from genome assembly GCA_031548225.1 of Apibacter sp. Lineage (GTDB taxonomy): Bacteria > Bacteroidota > Bacteroidia > Flavobacteriales > Weeksellaceae > Apibacter. The sequence goes on along the minus strand of JAVBRH010000147.1, from coordinate 3,602 downwards.
GTTGTATCCTCTGTCATTCAGGATTTTCATCAGATTGTCATCCGTAAGAGGTTTTTTTGGATTTTCATTGTCAATGACTTCCTGTAAGATAGTTTTGATTTCACGGGTAGAAACTTCGTCTCCTTCGGAATTGGTAAGGCTTTCAGAGAACAAATCTTTAATCAGGAGAGTGCCATAGGGAGTATTTACATACTTACTGTTGGCTACCCGGGATATGGTGGAAATATCCAATCCGGTAATCTCAGCTATGTCTTTAAGAATCATAGGTTTTATTTGTTCTTCATCTCCGGTCAGGAAGTATTCCTTTTGATAGTTCATAATGGATTTCATGGTAATATAGAGGGTTTGCTGCCGTTGTTTAACGGCATCTATAAACCATTTGGCAGAATCCAGCTTTTGTTTTACGAACATAACAGCGTCTTTTTGTTCCCGCGACTTATGTTCGGTATTTTTATAAGTGTCCAGCATTTCAGAATATTCCCGGGAAACTTTCAGCTCAGGAGCATTCCTGCCATTAAGGGTAAGGTCAAGTTTTCCGTTAACAATCTTTATAGTGAAATCCGGGATAATTTGTTCCGTATTTTTGGAATTATTAGTGAATGCCTTTCCGGGTTTAGGGTTTAATCTTTCTATCTCATTAATGGTTTCTTTTAACTCTTCTTCTGTAATGGAGAATTTTTGCTGTATTTTATTGTAATGCTTTTTGGTAAAGGCATTAAACATTTCATCAATGATTTTGTATGCCAGTTCGGTGTATTCCGTTTGCTGTTTGGCTTTCAGTTGCAATAAAAGGCATTCCTGAAGACTTCTGGCGCCTACGCCGGTAGGATCCAGCCTTTGTATATAATTTTCAAGCAGGCTGGTTATGATTTTCTGATCTGTGTAAATACCCTGGGTAAAGGCCAGATCATCAACAATAGAGGAAACTTCCCTTCGTAGGTATCCGTCATCATCCAGATTACCGATAATGAAATCTGCAATCTCTTCCTCGTCCTCCGTAAGCCTGAAAGTATGAAGCTGAGAGCTTAAGTGTTCATGAAAGGATTCATATTGGGCAAAAGGCAGTTCTCTTTCTTCATCGTCATCACTATAATTATTGGATTGTGTCCGGTAACTGGGAATTTCGTCATCGCTCAGATATTCGTCAATGTTGATATCCGGAGCATCAATAATTTCATTATCACCGGAATCTTCATATTCGTTTTCTGCTTCATAAGGTTCGGAATCATAATAATCTTCATGAGAATTATCTTCCAGGGCAGGATTTTCTTCGATTTCTTGTTTCACAGCTTCTTCAAAGGCCAGTGTGGGAAGCTGCACCAGTTTCATCAGCTGGATTTGCTGAGGAGATAGTTTTAATAATTGTTTAAGTCTTAAATCCTGTTTTAACATAGAATAGTCTTAGTTTATAAAGGCATAGTTTCTAAACTCAAATTTACATTATTTAATCATAAGATACAAATTTAGGCATAATTTTTGTGATTTAATTAAGATTAATTTTTTGCTAAAAACTACCTGATATTTTAGAAAAGGCGTTTCCTAAAGGTAACGGAGTTTTTATATAAGGCTATTCTACCATAATTAATATGTATCCATATTTAAGGTAATCATCTATTTCACTGCTCATATTTTCATAATTTAGTTTATTCGTATAATTTTTTTTATTATGAATAAACCTATCATATGTTTTTTTCATTGATGAATCATCTAAAATCTTGTTGCAAGTATTTGTAGTAAGATCTATATTATATTTATAATTTTTATTAGTGTATTCATAAATATGTTGTTTTAGTTCTTCACTATCTTCATTCAATAACCTTGGAAAAGCTGTACATTTAACATACTTTGAATTTTTATGAAAATGTTCATTCATATATGGAGTGCAGCCATTAAACATTTTAATGAATTTTTCTTCAAAAATTGTTGTATTTCCTGAAAGCTCATCATCACAAATAGCATTACTTAAAGCAATAAATTGCTGATAGGCTATTTTGTCTTCTAATAACTTTTCTATTACTTGATTTTCTAACTTTCTATGTTCTTTTTGAGTTACTTGAGAAGAGCAAGAAACAAAAATGAAAGCTAATAAAATTAATCTTATTGAATATTTCATATTTTGTGTTGTATTAATTTCCAAAAATACATTGATTTAGTTTGTGTTCCATAGCCTGATTATAACTAACAATTCGAGTTAATTAACATATCCATTTTGTTTTAAACATCCACCTATTTTTTCCCTGGCTTCTTTTCTATTATTCTTTATATAATCAATTAATCCTGTGGGATATGGGCAGTCATAATCCAGCACATCCAATTGTACTTTTAAACAGGAAAAGGTGTGAATTCTCTCCAAATTAAGCAGGTATAAGAAGGCAATATCTCCTTTATTTATAGATTCTTTGCTGGAACATATTTTAATGTTCAGGTTTTCTGTATTTAAAATATGATTCCAAAGCAATTTTATTTTTTCTTTATCATTTTTTATGTTGGTATAATTTTCATCCATTATAAAATTATTCGATTGAGTGTCCCAGTTTAAAATTAAATCTTTATCAAATTTTATTGTAACCGGATTTTCATCAGTATTGTTTTTTTGTACTGTTTTATCAAAAGTAGTTGAATTACTTGTTTGATTTCTCTGGAATTTATTTTCATTACAACCTATTAATACGGATAAAACTAAAATTACATTTAATGTTTTCATGTGATTTATGATTTTTCTGAAAAAAAAGATTTTTTATTTAAACAAAGAATATCTGGAGGTGAATATTCACCGAGGGGTGGGTTTGATCTTGCATTTTCCAAAAGGGTAGTTTGTTTATATGAGTTTAATATAAAAACTATAAAGTGGAAAAAATAATATCCCCACTTTATAGTTAAATCTATGATTTTATCAGATTAAAACTCTGCATTGTTAGGAGTCCTTGGAAAAGGAATCACATCCCGTATATTACCCATCCCCGTTACGAATAAGACCAGCCTTTCCAGTCCCAGTCCGAAACCGGCATGAGGAATCGTACCGAATTTACGGGTGTCAAGATACCACCAGAGCTCTTCTTCATCGACATTCATTTCCTCCATTTTTTTCTTCAGTACATCCAGTCTTTCTTCCCTCTGGGATCCCCCGATAATTTCCCCGATCCCGGGAAATAAGACATCCATGGCACGAACGGTTTTATTATCGTCGTTCAGACGCATATAGAACGCCTTGATTTTAGCAGGATAATCAAATAAAACCACAGGAGTTTTAAAGTGTTTTTCTACCAGATATCTTTCATGTTCGGATTGTAAATCTGCTCCCCAGTCCTCAATCGGATATTTAAATTTTCCTTTCTGGTTGGGCTTGGATTTTTTGAGAATATCGATGGCTTCAGTGTAACTTAACCGGACAAATTTATTTTTAAGGACAAAATCCAGTTTTTCAAGAAGGTTATGTTCTGATTTTTCTTCTTTGGGCTTTTGTTTTTGTTCCTCTTCAAAGCGTTTGTTTAAAAACTCCAAATCATCTTTGCAATTATCCACAGCATATTGGATACAGTATTTTAAAAAATCTTCTGCCAGATCAATATCTTTTTCCAGGTCATAAAAGGCAATTTCAGGCT